>JABISU010000113.1 GCA_018700255.1 Flavobacteriales bacterium
ATCTAAACTGAAATAATGACATGGTAATGTGTCATGGTGGCAGAGTTTTGTTGGAGCTAAAGTGATGGCATAAGAATTGACTAAGAGCGGGCATAATACAAAAAAACAAATAGCCCCATGGCCACTTCATCAAAAACAAAAACTAAGAAGGGAAGTATCAACGTAACTACGGAAAATATTTTTCCGATTATAAAGAAATTCCTTTACAGCGACCACGAAATTTTCCTTCGTGAGCTAGTTTCTAACGCAGTTGATGCAACACAGAAGCGCAAGACGATGTCTAAATCTGGCGATGTTGTTGCTTTCAAAAACGATAACCCTCAGGTGCACGTTACTTTAGATAAGGATGCGAAAACGATCACCATTAGTGATAATGGTATAGGTATGACTGCCGAGGAGATTGATAAGTATATAAACCAAATCGCTTTCTCTGGCGCGACCGAATTCCTTGACAAATACAAAGACGACGACGCAAAACAAGCTATTATAGGTCACTTTGGGCTGGGATTTTACTCATCTTTCATGGTAGCAGAAAGAGTCGATATTATCTCTAAAAGTGCTAAGAAAGGTTCTAAAGCTGTAAAGTGGAGCTGTGACGGCTCTCCTGATTACACAATAGATCCTACCAAGAAAAAGGAATCTGGAACAGATATCGTTCTTCACATAGCAGAAGATTCTGTTGAATTCCTAGAGGACGAAAGACTAGGAGGAATTCTGAATAAGTACTGCAAGTTTATGCCTGTAGATATCGTCTTTGGCACTCGCTCTATTCAAGAAGAAGATCCTTCAGGAGAAAAGGACGAAGAAGGAAAAGTGAAGAAGGTAAGCGTTGAGGTTCCTAATATTCTAAACAACACAGATCCCGCTTGGATGAAGAAGCCTGCAGATCTTACTGAAGAGAATTACTCGGAATTCTACCGCGAGCTCTACCCCATGAATATGGAAGATCCCCTCTTCAATATTCACCTAAACGTTGACTTTCCATTCAATCTCACAGGAATTCTGTACTTCCCTCCTCTTAAAAAGACGATGGAACTACAGAAAAATAAGATACACCTTTACTCTAACCAAGTATTTATCACAGATAACGTCGAGAACATCGTTCCTGACTTCCTTACTATGCTCCACGGAGTTATCGATTCTCCAGATATTCCACTTAACGTAAGCCGCTCTTACCTTCAGGAAGACGCTAATGTGAAAAAGATATCAGGGTACATTTCTAAAAAGGTCGCAGACAGACTCGCTAGTATGTTTAAAAACGACAGAGAGTCGTTTGAGAAGCAGTGGGATGATTTGAGAATATTTGTTGAATACGGGATTCTAACTGACGAGAAGTTCTCGGAGCGTTCAAAAAAATTCTATCTATATAAAGACACTGACGGCAAGTGCATGACTTATGATGAGCTAATCGCTGCAGTGGGTGAGTCTCAGAAAGATAAGTCTGGCAAAATAATTCTGCCTTACACCTCTGATGCTTCAGCTCAGCACACTTTCGTTAAAGAGGCAACTGACAGAGCATACAAAGTTCTCGTGATGGAAGGGCCACTTGCAGCTCACGTTGTAGGTAAGTTAGAACAAACCCACTCCGATGTTCAATTCAAGCGTGTAGATTCAGAAATAATAGAGAATCTAATCGAGAAAGATGAGGAGACAACAAGCATGCTTGATGAAAAGCAGCAAGAGGTATTAAAACCCATCATTCAAGGGGCGTTCCCTGAAAGTGGCTACGACCTTAAGTTCGCTGCTATGTCACCTACTTCAGCTCCATTTGTCATCACACGTAGTGAGTGGATGCGTCGTATGAAAGAACAACAAGCTGTTGGTGGAGGTGGATTTCAAATGTTCGGAGACATGCCTGAGAAGTACGATGTGACAATCAACTCTAACCACCCTCTAACAACTCAACTATTGAAAGAAAAAGATGAAACAGTTCGATCTACGACAGTTAGATATGCTGCAGATTTAGCTCGTCTTTCTCAGGGAATTCTAGAAGGTGAAGAACTCACTGCATTTATTGAGCTTGGATATAAGAACTTACAGTCATGAATACAACAATGTCTTAGCTAGTGTTAATTATTAGTTAGATGTAGTAATTAGATAATTTCAAAAAGAGAACTATGGCTGGATTTGGGAAATGGGTTGGGGGAGCCATAGGTTGGGCCTTAGGAGGTCCTATAGGAGGTATATTAGGGTATCAAGTAGGCTTATTCTTCACCTCAGGCATTCAGATGAATGAACAGGGTAGTCGAGGAGCTTATCAAGGTCATGGTGCCACTCGTAGTGGTGATTTCGCCATGGCTCTCGTGGTTCTTAGCGCAGCGGTGATGAATGCTGATGGCAAAGTCCTTAAGTCTGAACTCGAGTTCGTAAAGAAATTCTTTAAGTTGAATTTCGGGGACGATATGGCGGATCAGCTTCTACTTCTTCTGCGCGAGGCTCTCAAACAGAATGTTGATGTTAGGGGCGTCGCATCCCAAATCCGTACTAATATGGATCACCCTAAGCGTCTCCTACTACTTCAATATCTGTACGGGATTGCTAAGTCAGACGGAAACGTTGATAAGAGTGAAATAGATTTAATTCGCACCATAGCTCGCCACTTAGGTATTAGCGCTAAGGATATTACTAGCATAGAAGAACCATTTAACACAGGCTCAGCAAATCCTTATAAAGTTCTTGAGATCTCAAAAGATTGTTCAAACTCTGAAGTGAAAAAAGCTTATCGCAAACTTGCAATTAAGTTCCACCCAGATAAAATTGGTGACCTCGGAGAGGGGCCTAAGAAACAGGCAAAAGAGAGGTTCCTACAAGTTCAGAGTGCATACGAAGAGATAAAAAAAACGAGAGGTTTTAAATAGGTATCGTAGAGTAGGTCTTATATTGTGCTCTTACATTTAAATTTTACTCTATGATGACTTTTCGAACTCTAATTATGACTCTATCCATTATATTAGGGCTTCAAGTAGTAGCTCCTAATAGTATTGACGCTCAACTTTTTAAAAGAAAAAATAAAAAGGAGACTACTGATAAGAGTCATAAGTCTGACGTAAAATCTATTTCGAAGATTACGAAAGAAGCAGAGCAATTCAACGGACTGTTCACCATGTATCGTGATACCATTACTGGTGAGTCTTGGATGGCTATTCCAAAGGAATCTTTAAAGAAAGAGTTTATTTACTTTTCTCAGGTAGAGGACGGGGTATTGCAAACAGGTAATTACCGTGGAAACTACCGATCTAGCAAAATCATTACCTTCCATAAGCACTTCGATAGAATTGAAGTTCACCAGGAAAACACTTCATACTATTTCGATCCTGAAAGTCCGCTTTCACTTTCAGAACACGCGAACATCAACACTCCAATTCTAGCGAGCCTAGAGATCATTGCGAAAGAGGGTGATGACTCAATATTCCTAATCTCTGGAGACGCTCTATTCTTAAGTGAGAACATCGCTATGATTAAGCCGCCATCTCGCCCTGGAAGAAAAAGTTCTCTTGGTAAACTTTCGAGTAAAAAGACAAAAATCATAAACTTCAATATCTACCCTGAGAACCTAGAGGTTAGAGTTGACTACGTTTATGACAACGCTAATCCATCTGTTCATGCATCAGCACTTACAGATTCTCGCTACATAACTGTTGGCTACCGTCACGCTCTTATGAATATGCCAGAGGATGGATTCACACCACGTCAAGATGATGCAAGAATTGGTTTCTTTATGACGCAGGTAAATGACATGACATCTACTGATTTAACTCCGTGGAAAGATATGATACACAGGTGGCGCTTAGAAAAGAAGGATTCGTCAGCGGCTCTTTCAGAGCCCATTAAACCCATTACATGGTGGATAGAAAATACAACGCCTTATGAATTTCGTGACTATATCAAAACTGGTGTTGAGAAATGGAATCTAGCCTTTGAAAAGATCGGATTTAAGAATGCGATCGTTGTGAAAATCCAACCTGACGATGCCACTTGGGAAGCTGGAGATATACGTTACAATGTTCTTAGATGGACTTCCTCTCCATCGATACCTTTTAGTGGTTACGGCCCCAGCTTTGTAAACCCTCGCACAGGAGAGATCTTAGGGGCTGATGTTATGCTCGAGTTTGCCGGTATGACACGTAGACTTTGGAAATCCGAAACTTTTAAAACCAGCGAAAACAGTGCAGAATCGAATGATGAGAAAACAGCTCGGGAAAAAACAGCTGAGATGATGAACCGATGTGAAGCCGGGGACATGATGGCTCGAAACTCTATGTTCACTTTGGCCGCTATGAAAACTTTATCATACAATGATGAAGAGCACATTGAGTTTACAAGACAAACTTTACACCGCCTTTCTCTTCACGAAGTAGGTCATACGCTAGGGTTGAGTCACAATATGCACGGTTCTACTATGCTTAGCCCAGATGAACTTAAGGATGCTGATAAGGTCGCAGAAAACGGGATGTGCAACAGTGTAATGGAATATCCTGCTATAAACTTTACACTTAACCCTGAAGATTTAACCCTATACTATGATGACTCTCCAGGACCATATGACTACTGGACTATAGAGTACGGCTACAGCACAGGTCTCACAGATATTGCGGAAGAAAGAGCTAGATTAGAAGGAATCCTCTCTAAGTCAAACTCTCCCCTACTCCAGTTTGGTAACGACGCGGATGACATGCGAGGTTCGGGTAAAGGAGTTAACCCAGATGTAAACATCTATGACCTTTCAAACGATCCTGTTGCATACGCTTCTGAAAGGTGTGAACTGGTAAATCACTTGCTTCCTCAAATAGTTGAGAAACATTCAGGATTGGGATCAAGTTTCGAAGAAGTACGTTCAGCATATTACTCCCTCACTGGCGAATATGCTATTCAGCTGCGTGTTATGACCCGCCAAATTGCCGGCGTGCGTTACGACCGTTCTGGGCCAGCTAACATCGGTGACGGTAAACCATACACACCAGTTTCACTGGAGGACCAAAAAGCTGCTCTTGAAGCACTCGCGAAATACGCTTTTGCTCCCGATGCCTTTGATGCTGCGAGTAGCACATACCGTTATTTACAAGCCCAGAGAAGAGGCTTCGGCTTCTTTGGCGGCCCAGAGACTCCCCAGATTCACGCCAGAGTACTTTCTGCACAACGAGCCGCACTCGACCACTTACTCCACCGCAATGTCCTCAGAAGGCTCACAGACGTCTCGCTTTACGGAGGAGAGTACGATTTGTCTTCATACTTAGGCGACTTAACAGACGACATCTTTAAAACAGATCTTCGCACATCTGTAAACACATTCCGCCAAGGAATTCAAATTGCATATACAGAATCGTTAATAAACGCATTAGATCCGGACAAGAAATACGACAGAATCTCTCGCGGAGTAATTATATCTGAGTTGAATCGTATAGATAAGTTCGAGAGTGGAGCACATTCGCCTGATGCGCTCACAAAAGCTCACAGATCTCACGTCAAATTCCTGATAGAACAGGCTTGGAAGGATTAATTGATGCTGTCGATCTTGAAAAATATCAGTAAAATCTCCGCGATTCTTGCGCTGTTTTTCACTCACAATTCTTTTCAATCCCAAACCTTTACTCCAGAATTAAAAAAGGAAATTAGGGCCCCAGACAATTGGGAAATTCTATATAAAATTGTAGCAGACGATAAAGGCCTACAATCAGAAATAATGGAGGCTTATCGAGCAGACGAATATGCTAAGCTTCTAAAGGTTAATAAATGGTTTGAGAGATGTGAAGAGGATTGGCGTAGTAAAGCCGAGGTTTTAGAACTCCCGCCTTCAGCTGCTTTCATTCCTCTTATGCTCTATGGAAGATTCGACCATGAAAAATGTGACTGTGATAAATCAGCTCGTTCTTTAAAGTCCTTGCAGTCTCTTAATAATCAAGAACTACTTCCTGCTCTTAAAGTACTTTTTATAGATAGCCAAATTAAAGATGAATTCGAATTTTTTCTTCAAGAATTAAGCATCGTTATTAGATTAATCGAGAACTTCGACCTTAACAATCCAAGCGCTAGCTTAAGATCTCACCTTGTGAAAAAAGGAGAGACACTGTATCGATTATCAGTAATATATAACGTTCCCGTCTCTGACATACAAGCTGCCAACAATCTCGGCACAAGCACACATATTACTTTCGGAAGTTTAATTACTATTCCAAAGTAGCCAAGGTGACTAACAATAAATTTCACGAGCCTAGTCACACCGCCTTATTTCTAATTCTACTCGTAGTTATTCTCTACCATTCTTCATTAATTAAATTTTTTGAGGTCGAGAAAGCACAGGTATCAAAGGAAGTGGCATATGAAGAGGAAACCGTCAACCAGGAAATTGTATATGAAATAGAGTCCATAGGTGACTCCATACCTAAAGTTGAAGTTGAGATCGCGTTCGAGACAGTACTTGAACTCGATAAAACACCGATTCTAAAAACCAATCTTTGGCGTCCTGACTACGACACTTGTAGTGTGAGAGATTTAGCAAAGGAGAAAAGGATTTCAGGAAGCAACGCAGCGAAACAAAATTTATGGGCGTTTTTCGAAAAGCTTAACGGGTTAAACTCAGACTCCAAATTACACGTGTTTCACTACGGAGATTCCCAAATTGAAGGAGATAGAATTACGGGGAGAATCAGATCGAGTTGGCAGAAAACATGGGGCGGCAGTGGCCCTGGACTAATCCCCGCAATGCAACCGATTCCAGCACTTGCAGTTAGGCAACAACACGAGGGCGACATAAAGAGATTTACTAAATTCGGAACAATAGACTCTACTCTTGAACACACGTGCTATGGAGGTATGGCTACTTTATCAAGAATTCGCAATAATGGAAAAGTAATCGTTAAACCACATCCGATGGGGTTTAGAAAAAATCAAGTTTGGCATCAGGCGGAAGTGTTGATCGGGGCAGCACCACTTGGAGGGAGGCTTACGGTTTCAGGGGAATTTACTGACTCCATTACTATAGATATAGCACCGTCAAGCACAGGAAACCACAGTTCTATATTAGTTGATTTAGTGGGCAAAAAGGAGGAGGTGATTTTTAGCTTTGATGGATATGAGATTGAAATAACGGGGATAAGACTTGGAAGTGAGAGTGGTCTTGCAATTCACAATATTCCCATGCGTTCTAGTTCAGGGACTGTCTTTAAAACCCTATACAAAGAACATTTTAAAAAATATTTACAGAACTGGGATGTGGGTATGGTCATTTTACAATTCGGCGGAAATACCGCGCCGTATGTTAAAGACCAGGCTGCCGCTGAGAGATATGGGAAGAGGTTCCGATACCAGTTGAAATATTTAAAAACAATACTACCAAAGTCCACTTTCTTAATTATAGGACCATCAGATATGGGTATTACATCCGATTCTACAGCACTTACCTACCCTATGCTTGGCGCGATTAGAGCCGAGATGAAGAAGGTGACGATATTAGAAGAAGCTCTTTATTGGGATTTATTTGAGGCTATGGGGGGAGCTGGAACGATGGAGGTTTGGGCTGAAAGAACACCTAAACTAGCTTCATCAGACTTGGTACATTTCACGCCTAAGGGAGCAAAAATGATTGGGGAGTTGTTAGATAAATCGTTGCGAGCGGAGTATAGATCCTGGGAACAAGCAATTGAAGGAGAATGAGCACTCAGCTACTATTTACAAGGCCAGCCTTTTATATTTTCCTTCTCACAGTGATGGTAGGGCTTTCGTTGCTGAAGAATAAATCGGCTATGCGTAATGCCTTTTTGTTTGCCGCAAGCTTGTTTTTCTACTGGAAGACGAGTGCTGCATTCGTATTCCTGCTCCTCTTCTCTACTGTAGCTGATTGGGGAATTGCCGCGGTGATGGATAGAAGTGAGAATTTGCAAAGGCGGCTGTGGTTAACTCTCAGTGTTTTAATAAACCTGGGGTTGCTCGGGTTTTTCAAGTATGCATATTTCTTAGCAGATTCTAGCGCTATGCTTTTCGACACTTCATTTAGAGTTGAATCAATATTGCTGCCGGTGGGGATTTCTTTCTATACATTCCAAACCTTATCCTACTCCATCGATGTATACAGACGTAAAGTCTCCCCCGTAAAATCACTCTTAGATTTCGGTTGTTATGTCACATTTTTTCCACAACTCGTCGCTGGGCCTATCGTTAGGGCGAAAGACTTTATACCACAACTTCAAAGCAAATACGATTTATCAAGAAAAGAATTCAACCTAGGAGTGTGGTGGATTTTAACAGGTCTGATAAAAAAAATCGTTATAGCTGACTATATAGCGATGAACTTAGTCGATCGAGTTTTCGCAAACCCCACTAGCTATAGCGGCATGGAGGTTCTTCTGGGTCTATATGGATATAGCCTACAGGTATATGCCGATTTCAGTGGATATAGCGATATAGCAATAGGAGTAGCTCTTATTATGGGGTTTCGTTTGGCTGAAAATTTCAGATCTCCATATAAAGCTAGAAATGTGGGGGAGTTTTGGGGTAGGTGGCATATCTCACTTTCAACTTGGTTAAGGGATTA
>JABISU010000265.1 GCA_018700255.1 Flavobacteriales bacterium
ACCTTCTTCCAAGCAAAGATCCTCGATAATGATTTCGCCATCCATGTCATCTTCATATGGTCCGCCGGAGTAAAGTACAGTTCCGAGTTCCAGAACCTCCCAAGTGATTTCTGAACCCCAGTCATCTAATGTTATTGCAAGCGTTAAATCAAGTGTCTCGCCTGAGAAAGTAGAGAATGAAACGGCAGAATTGTTGTTAAGTAAATTCTCATCAGTTATGCCGTTGGGGTTACTTACTACTACTGTTACAGTGTTTTCTCCTCCTATAGCATCGAACGTAGGGATTGAAATAGTCTCAGACTCATATTGCTCAAGGTTGCCAGTCCAATTTACTTGCTGAGCGCTTGTCCCGTTGACGTTGTAGATAAGCGTAGCCGATGTCAGCGTTTCAGTTCCTGTATTCATAAGAACCATCTCAAGAGAAATACTCGCAGCTCCACAAAGAAGTCCATCAGGAGCTCCTTCGATAGAAACCCCTGCATCGTTCGCGTAAGAAACAGCTCCGTCAGGATAACCATCCCAAGTCAATATTCCAGATCCAGTAGGGTCGAGGTATTCAGCAGCTCCGAGAGTGTAGCTTTCATTAAGTCGCCCGTAGTAGTCAAGTTGGCCGTTGTTTACGTTTCCTGCACACGCTGCAGCACCTCCGTAAAGCTGCCCTATGATGCGGTGGTTGTGGTCAAAAAGAGGAGCTCCAGATGATCCTGGTTCTGTAACTCCAAGTTCCCACTGGTCGATCATCCAAACAGCTGCTCCACCTGCTGAAGCAAAATAGGGGCTGTCATCTTCGAAGCAAATCTTCTTCAGATCGCCTGATGGATGGTGGATTCCAGTTGCATTTAAAGGAGTGTCACCTGAAGCGTCCCACCCCGCATACTGTACGTTAAATGATGCGGGCGGAGTTTCACTTAGCTGGAGAAGTGCGTAGTCAGAAGCTCCGTTGCTTACCAGCGTCGTCCCACCACTGACTGATTGGTTCGTCGGCCCGGTGTTTCCGTTGCAAGTTGCGCTCTCATGGTTGAAGTAGTAAAGCCATGCACCAGGATTTCCTAAGCAGTGGTTAGCTGTCAGGAAGTATGGAGTGCCGTCGTTTAAAGTGTTATTTATTAGAGCACCGGTGCAAGCCGCGAAGCCACCTTGAACGATGAGTGCCACTGAGCGCTTCTCGGTTGCCCAAAGTGCGCCTTCAGGGCAGTTAACATTAATGTTACAAGCTCCTGAATTTCCGAATGGCCCACGCTCAACAGCAGCTTGACTACCTGGGTATAGTAGTAAGCTGCGGTATCCGTAAACAATTTGGTCTATAAGGATGGGTGCTGTTGTCCCCATCGAAATCGGTTGATGTAATTCAACGATAACTTCTGATCCTTCAACCACTCCAGTTGCTAACCCTCCCCAGTCTTTCTTAGATCTGTGGTCAAATTTTCCGATGAATTCGTGGCTATTTTTAGACCAAACAAACAAATAAGCACCCTTTTCTAATCCGAACTCGGCAAATCTCACTGACACAGAAGTTGCATCTGGACAAGAGATCTCTAAGCGCCATACTTGTTCGTCTCCCTCTATCGTCCAGTATCCGCTATTTATTGGCGAGAAATTAACTTCGTTTTCTACACCAAATCTCCAAGGCACCTCTTTAATCTGGTCAGTAACAGCATCTTCTTGAGCTAAAATATCTCTTGAGATTGCAGGCATTACGACTCTGGTTTCAGACAAGATGTCTTGGTTAACAAGGAATGATGGAGATCCACCGTAGTTGATTTGGCCTATGGCCGAGAAAGAACAAGTGGCAATAATTAACAGTACTGCAACTGTGGAGTAAATGTTTTGCATGTTGGTTTCAATAACAGGTTTAATAACTATAGATAATATCTGAGGTCCAATTTTTTAAAAGTAAAACGGTAATTCCATGAGGAGTACCACGAAAGCTGCTTATGTCGAATTTTAAATCTTCATTTATTAGCGATCTACACTGGTCGACCGTGCTTAAGTGGATTATTTGTATGGGCTGCTTGGGTGGAAGGCTCTTCATTAAAAAGCCATTTTGTTTAATCTCGAATTTATGATCTCCACATCCACCTGAATATTGAACATTTGCAATCAATGTGTCACCCTTAATCTTTACGTCTTTAAATGTGAACGATGTTGACAGAAACTCTTGTGAATCCTCAGTTACATCAACAACTTCTTCTACTTTACATCCCAAAGTAAATAGCAAGGATGTTACTATTAGAATGTAAAATATTTTTTTCATGTTGCAATCTACTAATGCTTTTCTTATTGCTACCCTTTAACTTCTAAAAGATTTTTTATTGTAAAGAACTCATCTCGAAGTCTAGCTGCTTCCATGAAGTCTAATTCTTTAGCAGCTTTATCCATCGAGCGCTTAGCTATTTCTGCTTGTTTATTTAACTGCTCAATAGACATGGTTAGAAGTACTGGGTCTGAAGTTTGTTTCGGAAGTGTAGGTTTTGGTTCCGCTGCAAGGTTTGCCCTGCCTACTGATCGTTTAATTTGCTTTGGACTTAAACCGTTCAGCTCATTGTATTCTTCTTGCTTAATCCTTCTTCTTGAAGTTTCGTCAATCGTAATCTGCATGCTTTTCGTCACTTTATCAGCGTACATAATTACGCGGCCATTTACATTACGAGCGGCACGACCTGCAGTTTGGGTTAAAGAACGAACGCTACGCAAAAACCCTTCTTTATCAGCATCCATTATTGCTACGAGAGAAACTTCAGGTAAATCCAAACCCTCACGAAGAAGGTTAACTCCCACTAAAACATCGAAAGCGCCGTCCCTTAGATCCTGTAAAATAGCCACCCTATCAAGAGTTTTAACTTCGGAGTGTATGTAGCGAGTAGAAATGTTAATTTTTTCAAGATATTTAGACAGCTCTTCAGCCATACGCTTTGTTAAAGTTGTCACTAAAACTCGATTGTTCATATCGATAACTTTGCGAATTTCTTCAACTAAATCATCCACTTGATTTGTGCATGGTCTGACTTCTATAGGTGGGTCTAAAAGACCGGTTGGTCTTATAACCTGCTCAACAATTATTCCTTCAGCTCTTTCTAATTCCAAATCGGCTGGTGTTGCACTCACGTAAATGGCTTGGTTAAGCATTTCAGTAAATTCTTCTGCTGTAAGCGGCCTATTATCTAAAGCTGAGGGTAGGCGAAAACCGTGTTCTACTAAGTTTACCTTCCTCGATCGATCTCCGCCATACATTGCCCCAACTTGTGGTAGTGTTACGTGACTTTCATCTACAACAAGTAAAAAGTCATCGTCGAAATAGTCTAGTAGACAAAAGGGACGTTCTCCAGGATTGCGTTTGTCAAAATACCGGGAGTAATTCTCAATGCCGGAACAATAGCCCAGTTCTTTAATCATCTCAAGGTCGTAGAGGGTTCGTTCTTCTAATCTTTTGGCTTCAGAAAGAAGCATGTTGTCAGTCAAATACTTCTTCT
>JABISU010000308.1 GCA_018700255.1 Flavobacteriales bacterium
GCTTGCAAGGGTTCTAATACTCCTCCTATCCCTACTCCTCCACTCAAATGAACTTCCTTTCCTATTTGGGCACAAGAACCTACCGTAGCCCAAGTATCCACCATCGTACCAGAATCTACATAAGCTCCAAGATTAATATAACTCGGCATAAGTATCACACCCTTCGCTATATACGAACCGTAACGGGCCACAGCATGAGGCACTACTCTAACTCCGGCCTTCGCATAACCCTTTTTCAATGGCATTTTATCGTGGAACTCAAACGGACCTACCTCTATAGTCTCCATCTCCTGAATAGGGAAATTCAGAACAACAGCTTTTTTAACCCAATCATTCACCTCCCAACCGCCATTCCCGTCTGGAGATGCGCACCTTAACTCACCCTTATCAAGAGCCTCAATTACAATTGCGATTGCTTCTCTAGACTGTGTCGACTGAAGCAAATCTCTATCTAACCATGTCCTTTCAATAATATCTTTAAGGCTCGAGTTCTCCATTCCATTTTTTTTCAAAGGTATGTATCCACAAGTGTATATTGCACCCATGGCAAGGTATATCGCATTTGATTGGGGTTTGAGGCGGACTGGCATAGCTGTTACGGACAGCTCCGCCATTGTTGCGTCTCCTTTAAAAACTGTTGAGACGGAAGTTCTTTTCAAGGAAATAGACCAAATCATACTCGCCGAACCTTGCAGAGGCATAATCGTAGGAGTACCTGGATTGATTGTTGGCCTAAAAACAGATAGCTCTGAAGGAATAGAAAAATTTATCTCTAACCTAGAAAAGAAATACCCATCAATCCCTATTCATAAAGTTGATGAAAGTGACACCAGTAGTGAAGCTCTGAGCGCATTAATCTCTGGTGGAATGAAAAAAAGCAAGCGTAAAAACAAAGGGGTTTTAGATAAAGTAGCCTCGGCGATAATTCTACAGCGCTTCTTAGACTCTATCTAGTCTTTCTACCTCTTAAAAACCTCTACGTTTTTTTGCTCTACTATCATATCTGTAAACTTCCCCTCAAAACGAGTTGCTCTAACAATGTGATTGTCTATCCAATGATAATTTCCACCCCTGGGCTTCCCCATTAGCAGGCCATGATATTTTATAGAATGCTTCTTAAGCCAAACCTCAGTAATCTCTCTGTGCGCTTCGGTTCTTGAAGTGAAGAACGTAAGGACATGTCCTTCATCATACCATTTAGCCATTGTTTCTAAAGCATCAGGATAGGGCATGCATGTAGCCATTCTTTCTGGTTCTTCATTAGGGACATCATCCGTAATTGTACCATCGATATCTATCAAGAAGTTCTTTACTTCACTTGGCAATTGAGGAGAAATAGATTCACCCAATTCATTTTTCTCTCCTACAAGTTGTATTTCTTCACTCATAAACCCTACTTATTTTTCATTAACACTTGACACAACATGCATAAGCTCACAAACAGCTTTACCCCCCGAATAATCAAGCTCCAAAAGTAAGTTCCTTAGCTCTAAAAACCCACCCACATCACGAGATAAAATATGGAAATTCATATACCTGTCTTGTGGACTGCCCTTACTGTAAATTTTCAGTGCAGAACTTGACAGATCATTTAAAAACTGCTCGTTCTTTCTTTTGATTGCCTTTCCTATTTTCTTCAAAAGGTGACCAAACGCCTTGTCCATAGTCGCTCCACCTGCTAATGCAGCTCCCTCTAAACTAGAATCAGTTCCTACTGCTACCTCCACAGACAACCTCTTAAAGTCAGACAATTTCTCTTCTAACTCAGAAATTCCTGATGGCATCTTCCCTTCTACCCAAACCTTTTTCCACTCCTCCTCACCCCACCATCCTTTTTCTATTGACCATCCCACTTGAGCCGCTTTTGACAACAAATCTTCACTTAAAACAAGAACGTGATCTCTAAGGTGTAAAACCGGCATAACAATTTCTCGTATTTGAAAAGCCCCTTCGAGCTGTTTCCAATACCCCAGTTCTCCCGGCCCCAACACTACATGAGAATTGCTCAACAAAAGTTCTTGATACAAGGGCCTTAACAAAACACCAGGGCTCAAAAATTCAGCATTTTTTTTACACCATGTACCCCAATCCTCACCTTCACTATTTATTACAGTTTTCCCCGCTATAAACACATCTCCATTTTTCACGATACCAACTCTCTCTCCATCTCCCTTTTGAAAAAATAAATTCACATCTCTAATATGTGTGCCCACCTTAAAGCCTCTAACCTTAAGTTCTTCTGTTGTCTTCAAAACCGCATTAGAGATACCCGATGCAGTAAATTCATGAGCGAATAACGCTGCAGCCATTTTTTTCAACTTTGGGTGACTTGCATCTAAAACCAACAGCTCTGTATCTCCATACCACAATTCTAGCCACCTCCTAAAAAGGTGAACGTACTTCTCACCGTTATCTTTCGCCTTCTGCAACTCCAACATCACAGCCTCAGACTCTATTAAATCCACTCCGTTCGCACCCCAGTCCTTTACCACTTCCTCTATGCCCTCCAAGGAGAATTTACCCACTGGTAACTTTGAGTTTTCTAAAGGATTCGACCAAACAAACTTCTCACTCTCCCCATTCACCCAACTCACCTCCTTAAAATCATGATCTTCCGAGGCTAACCAAAAAATCGGGACAACTCCCCTCCCCGACTCTTTTTCAAGTGTTCTCGCCAATCTAATTGTAGTAATAATCTTATAATGGAAAAATGCTGGTCCTCCACATAATTGAAGTTGGTGTCCTGTCGTTACAGTACCCGATTCTATATCTCTTAGCTTTTCCAACCTCCCATTCATCGACATTCCCACTTCTCGATATTGTTCAGAAATCACATCACAAACTACTGCACGCATTGATTCTGTACTGCGAATACATTCCCCCAACGGAATCTTCACTCCCCCTCCTCCATTTAAGTGATCCATCACAATAGGGCTAAAACCCGGATACGCCCAAGCCTTCTCAGATTTAAGTTTCAAAATGTAAGATAGATTTTTTTTGCGAAATTACTGCAAAAGTGTGACCGAGCCACTCAACTCCTCCACAGAGCCATCCTCTGTGATTATAGACAGAGTCCAAACATACACTCCCAATTTCGCTACGCCCCCTGCTAAAGTATACCCCTCCCAATTCGGAATCTCGTCATCACTCTCCCAAACCATTGCGCCGCTTCTATCGAAGACTCTCATTAAGGCACCTCTATTGGCTCTTAAAGACGGTGCGAAAACATCATTTAACCCATCGTTATTTGGTGTAAACGCTGTAGGTACAAATGTGCTTCTCTCAAGGTTAAATAAGTTAGACATATCCCCCCTTGAGTCTAAATTATTGTCATTTAGCTCAGATGTTAAATCTCTAATGGAAAAATCATCCACAAAATAATACGCAACCGTTCTACCAGCACCCTCAAAAGATTCAATATCCTTACCCTTATCATCTCCAAACAGTCCAAAAGTAAAAAACTCATAATTGTCAGTTGCTGTGAAAGCAAACTTCACAATCTCCCAGCCTTGATAGTACTGGATTTGAGTCATGCTAATTTGTGGATGCATAGAAATAGGCTCTCTAAGCTGTTGTTCTACTTCTTCCGTTGAGAAAACTACTCCTAAATCGCTGACTCCCAATCCAGCAGTACTATGCTTGTATACATCCCCATTCGCTATCGCAAAAGAAAACTCATAGCGTTTACCCACTTGCAAAGGCTCAGAAAACTCACCCATCAAATATTCTCGGGTATTCAGGCCCGACCTTCTACTTACCTCTAACCCTGCAATCGCATAACCATTGTATGCCTCAACATACGCTAAAGGGGTTTCTGGAAGATCCCCTCCATTGTATCCAAAAGAATGATAATAATCCGGATTTGCTGATAAGCTACCTGCATTTGTCCAGTTGTGGATTAAATCCCATTGCCCGGTTTGATTGGGTACAGTTTCACTAAACTCAAATCCTCCATTAATCACAAAGACTTGAGCGTTAATTGAAACCGCAGAAATGATAGAAAACACTACACCTACAATGAATTTAGTCGACCTAAATAAGGGCTTCATCGGTACTATTCGTGTTTTTAACATAATCATAACATTGCAATCTAACAATTAC
>JABISU010000137.1 GCA_018700255.1 Flavobacteriales bacterium
AGCTACCTACGCTTAGCCGATCTTCATATGGAAGATTTAAATTATGAAATAGCTCAAGCGTATTACGACAGCGCCCTTGTATACATACCTGACGACAACGAGAGGAAGGAAGATATTACAAGCCTTGCATCCAATCTTACAGACCTTGTTCTTAACCTCCGTACAATAGAAGAGCAGGACAGTTTGTTGGCTCTTTGTGACTTAAACGAGTTTGATAGAAGAAGAGTTATTGAAAACCATTGGGAGGATATGGCTGATGACCTTGAAAGAAGAAAAGAAGAAATGGAAGCGGCTAACGAGGCTGCTATCGCAGAGGCGGGATCTTCGGGGGTCGGAATGTTTTGGCCTTATAACGGAGCATTACTTGTAGGCGGCAGACAGAATTACAATGACTATTGGGGGGACAGAGTGCTGGAAGATCACTGGAGAAGATCCAGGAAATTAGGCGTGTTGTTTTCTAACGATGAAGAAACAGAGTCAGAAGAGCAAGAAGAATACATTGACCCGTTTGACCCCGAATCCCTTCCTACAGTTGACGAAATGCTTGAAGGCCTTCCTTGTGGAGAAGAAGAAAGAGCAAATTCATTAGCGGTAATAGCAGAGGCGTATTACCTCGCCGGTTTAGACTATAGAGAAAAGCTCTCAGATCCAGAAAACGCAATTGCAACATGGGAGGAGTTGTTAGAAAAACTAGACAGCAGTGCTTTTCACCCGACAGCAACGTATCAGCTTTTCAGGACATATCTACTAAGAGAACTAGAAGAGGACTACAGCAATCCATTTTGTGAATCGTGCAATTCAGAGTTTTGGGCGAACCAAATTACAACAAACTACCCTGGTAGTGAGTGGGCCAACCTTATTGAAAATCCTGACTTTCTTGACGCCGAAGAAGAAGCTTATGAAACTGAGCGTATTGCATATGAGGAGATGCTAGCTCGTTACTATAAAAAAGACTATCAAGCTGCTTTATTAGACATTGATGTGATTAACAACGAGCGACCAGAAAACCCATTAGCCTGTAAATACAATTTACTACGAGCGCAATGTGTTGGAGGGCTTACTAGCTATACAGGAGATAGAACCCCATACTTTGATGCACTAAAGCTATTGATATCGGATTGTCCAGAAACAGAAGAAGCCATTTTTGCCGCTTCCTTGCTTGCTCAATTGGGAGTAGATCTAGGATTTGTAGGCGAAATAAGCCAGCCAGATAAAACAGAGGAAGAGTCCGCGTTTATTTTTAACAGCAACAAAGAACACTATTTTGCAATAATTATTCCTGTCGAAAACGCAACCGGAAATGAAGTAAAAGCAAAATCATCGGACTTTAACAAGGCTTTCTTCGAATCACGAAACCTAAGAATAACGAGCAATTTATTAAGTAGGACTCACGAAATAGTTCTTGTTAAATCGTTTGAGAATAAAACCAAAGGACTGGATTACTTTACTGTTTTCACAGGAAACAGGGAGATGCTAATTGATGTAAACTCTGGTGGATACGACATGTTTATCATTAGTAGTGATAACTATGTAGAACTTTTCAAAAACAAGGACATAACAGGGTATGGAGATTTCTTTGAGACTCACTATCTTTCGACAAAATCTAAGTAATAAAAATGATAGGTTCATTGAAGCGCTCTTCAGGAGCAGGAAACAACAATTCGGAAACCGGGATTAACCGAATAGTAGAAGGCACTCGCATCGAGGGCACAATCAACAGCGACAGCAACCTTCGAATTGATGGTGAGTTTAAAGGACAATTAGTGACTAAAGGAAGATTAGTTGTTGGCCTAAAGGGAAAAGTTTCAGGCACAGTTAATTGCTTGTGTTGCGATGTTGAAGGAACTTTAGAAGGAGAAGTTACTGTGATTGAGCTGTTGTCAATGAAGTCTTCTTCAACCGTACAAGGAGATCTATACTATGGTCAACTTTCAGTAGAAGCGGGAGCAAAAGCATTAGGTACATTCCGTATGGGTATATCCAAAGACAAGGCTAGCTTAGGGCAAGTGAAAAAGCATGGGAAAGAGCAGGAGCAAGAGAAAAAGCAGGTTCAAAAGACTGCTTCAAAAGCAGATGCGCTAGCATCACTAAAAGCCTCTACAATGCCATCAGAGTCAAGCTCATTGTTGAAGGATGAAATCAAAGTTGGGGCAGAATAACACCCAACAACGCCCTAAAAAACAAGGGAAGCAAACAATAATGAGGTTTGCGGGACTTGGGTCAACCCTTGCAGCCTCCATTGGTTTGGGGTCTATTGGCGGCAGAAAATTAGATGAGTATTTCGCTTTAGAAAAGCCGTTTATTACAGCCGCTGGAGGTATTTTAGGTCTTGCCGTGGGAATGTGGTCTGTTCTCAGAAACATTCAATCAAAATAGTAGTTATGAGTTTTTACATTAAGACAGCAGCTTTTTCAGTTGCGATAATTTTACTTACTAATTTGTTGCCATTTTTAAAAGGTATGTCGTCCTCTCCGATCTGGTATGCTGTCATTTTAATATATGCTTTACTTACTATTTTTTCTTGGAGGTGGATACTGAAAGCTCACAAAGGTTCAGCGATAAAGTTTACTACAGCAGTTAATGGGATAACAGCATTTAAAATGCTACTGACACTTGTAATAATTACAAGTTATCTAGTGTCACAATACCCCTTTCCTGAACAATTTGCTTTTGGTGTGTTTGGGCAGTTTATCGCTTTTACAGGATTATTTGTATCAGCTACAACACAACTCATTAAAAAGTTTTAAAATAAAAGCGATGACACCACATTTTTTATACACTAAATAGACGTATTTTTGCCTCGATTTTCGAACAGGTTTGTAGAATGATAACAGGATTATTTAAAAGATTTACACTAACACTCGTTCTTTTAGGGCTTCATCAATTTACGACAGCCCAAGCTGAGGGGGGGGTAAATATCGATAATTCCGACCACTCTATTCACGAGGATCACAACCATCATCCTCACACAGAAGGAGGGCATAGCGAATTTGTTCCCGGAGATTTTATTATTCATCATATAGCCGATGCAAATAAAATACACTTTTTCGGAGAGGGAGCCAGTGAGATTTACGCTCCACTTCCCATGATTATTTACGTTGAGGGGGAGGGGTTAGATGTTTTTATGAGCAGCGCGTTTAAATCAGAAAGCGAAGCACACGATTCACACGCTTCGTCGATAGCTCTAGGCCCTTCTACGGGCGTGTCCTATACAAAAGACGAGCATGGAATTATAGGGAGAAACGCAAATGGTGAACTAGTTGAGATTTGGGATATTTCCATCACTAAATCAGTGTTTGGAATGCTGCTAATCATCGCCTGTATTATTCTTCTATTTACTCGAGTAGCTAAGAGTTATTCAAGAAACCCTGGCTTAGCTCCTACAGGAATGACAAACTTTCTAGAGCCGTTGATTTTATTTGTTAGAGATGATATAGCATATCCAGTCATTGGAAAAGAGAAATCAAAAAAGTTCTTGCCCTTTCTCCTAACGACATTTTTTTTCATACTTGGCTGTAACTTACTTGGGTTAATTCCTTTCATAGGAGGATTTAATATAACTGGTACAATAGGAGTGACGATAATCTTAGCTCTTCTTGTTTTTATCATCACGACAATAAATTCCAACAAACATTATTGGGGACATATTTTATGGCCCCCAGGCGTTCCACACTTAATTAAACTTATTGTTGTACCTATCGAAATGTTAAGTGTATTTATAAAGCCTACAGTTTTGATGATTCGTCTAACAGCGAATATGTCAGCGGGCCATATAATAATACTTTCATTTATCAGTTTGGTCTTTATTTTTAATCAGAACTTTGGCACAGGTGCTGGGCTTGGAATAGGAGTCTTTTCAACCCTGTTTATGATCTTTATGTATTTTCTAGAGATTTTAGTTGCCTTTCTTCAAGCTTACGTATTTACTCTTCTTGCCGCTATATATTTTTCAGAAGCAACGCAAGAACCCCATCACTAAAAACAATTAATTACAGAAAAAACAACTCATCATGGATTTGTTAAACATTATTTTAGAAGTAACAACAGGACACGGACTTGCTGGTCTAGGAGCTGGCGCAGCTGCAATTGGAGCTGGTATCGGCGTAGGTCTTATCGGTAAAGGAGCGCTTGAGGCAATGGCTAGGCAGCCAGAGTCTTCGGACGATCTTCGTGCAAATATGATTCTTGCAGCTGCTCTTGTAGAGGGGGTTGCGCTTTTCGGAATCATAATATGTTTACTCGTAGTATTTAAGTAATACAATGGATACGCTGTTAACACCGGCTTTCGGAACAGTCTTTTGGGCATCAATAGCTTTTATTTCAGTACTTGTCATCTTACGAGTTTTGGCATGGAAGCCGATTCTTAAAGCACTTGAGAGCCGAGAGGAAAGTATAGGAAACGCACTGCTAGAAGCTGAAAAAGCACGCGAGGAAATGGCAAATCTTCACGCGAACAATGAACAACTTTTAAGTGAGGCAAGATTAAAGCGAGACGCTATGCTTAAAGAGTCGCGAGATATGGCTAACAAGGTCGTTGCTGAGGCAAAAGTAAAGGCAAAAGAAGAAGCTTCAAAAGAGGTGGAAATAGCTCGTGAAGCAATCCAGATTGAAAGAAAAGCTGCTGTTGCTGAACTTAAATCAGAGGTGGCTCAACTTTCGATTGATATCGCAGAGCGTCTTCTTCGTGAAGAACTTAAAGAATCAGGGAAACAGAGAGACCTCGTTGACAAACTTATCGAAGAATCAACACTGAATTAATATGGCGAGTAAACGTGTAGCATCTAGATATGCCAAGGCACTCCTTGGTTTTGCTTCCGAGAGGAATGAACTTGATCGAATCGAGTCAGAACTCCTTACGATTAATTCATTATTAGATGCTTCGCGCGAGTTTAAACTATTGCTTATTAACCCTGTGGTGAAACCCGATAAAAAGAAGTCAATACTTCAAGCCATTTTTAAAGATGGTATAAGTGAGTTAACCCTCGGTTTTATTAATATTTTAGTTACGAAGGGAAGAGAGGTTCTTTTGCCTGAAATTGTTGCAGAAGCACTGTCTCAATTGCGCTTAATTAAAAATATCCAGACGGCAGAAGTACGTTCTGCTATACCACTGGAGGATTCTACACGTGCAAAAATCTTAGCTGAAGTAGCTAAGGTACACGATGGAATCATTGAACTCAACGAAACGGTTGATCCCGACCTCCTTGGAGGCTTCATCTTGAAAATGGATGACAAGCAGATCGACGCTTCACTAAAGCGTCAGCTTAGTACGCTGAGACGCAAACTATCAGAACACGATTACGAGCCTGAAATTTAGGCATAAATAAGATTAATATGGCTGACA
>JABISU010000110.1 GCA_018700255.1 Flavobacteriales bacterium
AAAAGTTCACGATGATCTCTTAATAGAGTGAGCATGGTTTCTGAGTCCATCATCTGAGCTCCGAAATCTGCTTTTTGAAATCCTATAGGGAGAAAGGTGAAGTGAAGAGAATCGAGGTTGCATAGAACATACGTGTTAGTGTATGCGTGAGCATGCCAGTTTCTAACAAGCAGTGAATCTCCATTTTCCATTATATCGGTGTATGAATAGTAAGTGCAATTTCCTCTCCCATATTTATCCTCAAGCATAAATTTCATCCCCTCAGGATTGCCTTCAAAATTGGGTAAGAAATCTTGATAGAAATCTATATCGTGTCCTATGAGTGCTACCATTTGGTCTTCCTCAAAGATCCAATCACTGGCATATTGAATGTCGATATTTCCTACGCGATTTGCAAATCCTTTTTCCTTCCAATGGCTGAGGCCGGCAAATTGTTTGTTAAGTTTCGAAGTGTCACTATACCGATGCATGGGGAAGTGGCTGAGGTGTATAATCCAGTCGGAAGAGTCAATAGTATTCATAGTATGCAAATATTGATACATATCCTCTGCGATGCCATCTAAAGTGTCGCGCCCCATTTTAGAGTTTAATAGATTGTCGTTTATTACCACTTTTAATGGATCATTAGACCAATCAAAACCCGGTACACTTGGGTTGCTTTCCGTGTTAATGGTTTGATATTCTACAGTTTCTTCCTCGGAGATTTCTGCGCAGCTAGTGAAAAAGAGTGCAAACGTTGTAAAAACTAATGCAAGGCTATAGAAAATACTATTTGATAATCTAGGTAAAATCATGGCGCAAAGATAAATAGAATATCATGGTTAAATTGTGTCAAAAAACTCTGTGAGTTCCGAAATAATAAGCCTATTGGAAAATTTCTTTTGGATGTGGTTTTTACCAGAAATGGCGAGCTCATTTGCTAGTTCTGTATCGCGTAGAAGATCGATTAGGGCTGTGGAGAAATCATCAGCAGAGTCAGCAATAAGAGCGTGTTTTCCGTGTGTGAGATCTAATCCGCAAACCCCGATAGTAGTAGATACAGTTGGAAGACCAGCGGACATGCCTTCTATTGCTTTAACCCTCATACCCGATCCGCTATGTATAGGAATGGTCATGATGCCTGGCCGCTTGAAGAATTCTGTAGCACTCTTTATTTCCCCTAAGACCTCTATGCCTTTGTCTGGGTCTGAACGGAATTTATCGGGCATATTTCTGCCTGCAAGGATTAGTTTTGCATCACTTATTGATTTTCTAACGATAGGCCAAACCTCTTTTGTTAGCCACTCCACTCCACGGATATTTGGACTCCAATCCATAGATCCGAAGTGAAAAACATGATTTACTTCTTTAGTCGATGCTTCCACCGAAGATGAGAAATCCATTCCGAATGGCGCCGTGTGTATAGGTAGAGCAGCTCCTAGATTTCTAAATGTATCTGCGTCTTCATCTGTGATTGTGATGAGTGCATCGAAATCATTTACTTTGGTAGATTCGTACTTTTTAAGTTGGGCCGCTAGTTTATTTAAATACCACTTTTTGAGCCCTTTGGGAGCTTCATCTGCTAGTCCTTCCCAAATAGAGTGTTCGACATTGTGTGCCCGTAAAATTATCTTAGCATTGCTATGTTCTCTGATAATTGGAGCGTATGATGATAGGAATAATGATTCAACGAAGATGATGTCGAACTGAGAGTTAGATAATATTTCTTCGAGTTTGTTTATGAAATCCTTAGAGTAAAACCGAGCTATATGGTAGCTCTTACCTTGAACCAAACTCTTTAGAGCATCTGTTGGATTAAGAGTGGTGTCTATTGATACAGCCTCAATGGCAGTAGATTTAACATAGTCAGAGTCAAGTTCTTCTATGTTGAAGGGGTGTTTTTCTGTACTTACTACGAGCATCTTTACATTGTGACCCTGGGCAATAAAGCCACGGGTAATAGCATCCATAGCCAAACAACCCCCGTCAAGTGAGGGGCGAGGTGGTTTAGGACATAGTTGCAGGATGCGCATTTGCTTTTTATGTTTCTTATCTTACTATTTAAATATTCGACCTTCTCTCATAGCAAAGACTGTCAAGGCAACAGCAAGTGGAACAAGAATAATAGTGCTGAGCCACATTCCTATAACAGGTGGAAGGGTTCCGGATTTCACCATTTCTTCACCTATCATAGAGATAATATAGTAGGTGAGGAAAACAGAAATCGCAATAACTACAGGCATTCCCAACCCCCCTCTTTTAGTTAGTGCTCCTAAAGAAGCACCTACAAAGAATAGGACTAAACAACTAATTGAAAGGATGAATTTCCTGTGCCATTCTATGGCGTGTCTATCTCTTCTAAGTTCCCGCCCTTCGACTTTTTCTAGAGCGTTTTCTATTCCTCTAACTTGATTTCTGGAGAGTTCTTTCGCTTTAGCAAACATATTGTTTTTTTCAACGCGTGATAAATTTTGTAACCAAGCAGTTTGTTTAATCTTCGTTTTTATATCAGGCAATTCAAGAGAATCGTTAAATAATCTTACGGCCCTCACTCCATAATTAAGAATTTGTTGCCTTTCGATCTCCGCCATATTCGCTAAAGAGTCTGTAGCTTGTTTAAGTTGTGGCAATGACATCATCTCATATGATCTTCTGAATAAACCCTCGTCAGCTAGATCAAAGTCTAGGGAGGAGAGGTCTATGCGTATGGTTGATGCAGAAAAAGAAGAAATCACATGTGGATGAAATTTTTCTTTTCGCCTGACATTTCTTTCAGTTTGTTCTTCATAACTCGTGCCATTTATAAGTTCAATCACCAATTCGTCACGGTTAGAATCGTGGTTCATTTTACCACTTTCAGCACGGATAATACGAGAAGAGCCATTTTCAGGATCCCTGTGGTCATGGATTAAGATGTCCGATAGAGTGCCGTCTGTGTCTTTGCTTTCTACCCTGATCGAAAACCCTTCTATTCCAGTGTAGAATACTCCTGGCCTTATATTTAAAGCTGGGCGTTGGCGAGTAACAGAATACAATAAAGCACGAAAATTCACATTCGCACTCGGCCATGCACTGCTGGAAAACCAAAGAGATCCGGCAGAAATAATCAGCATGAAAAC
>JABISU010000116.1 GCA_018700255.1 Flavobacteriales bacterium
CTTCCACTTCGTGTGGTACACATTAATATCTAGTGACGCTTTCGGTAATCGGACTCTATACCCAATCTCAAGAGCTTCAACTTTTTCATTGACGAGATTCTCATTTGAAAGCACGTTTTGGTAATTCGGGAAAACATTCCTAATAAAAGGCGCACGTGAGTAAGCTCCAGCATTTAGGTAAATGTGATTCGTTTCTGTAATCGCATAAGAACCTCCCAGCTTAGCGTTGTAACCTGGAGAACTTGCTTTTTGGCTGAGAACTCCATACATAAACTGCTCTGTAGTAACGTACTCATCCGTTTCTTCGTTGTACTCCGTGACCTCCTGAACACCGGTCTCGTCGTAGCGAAAGTAAGTATATGGATCCTCTCGGCGATATCCAGTGTAAGAGCCTGTTGCTGCTATAAATGCTGAGATTTTATCTGTATTGTACTCCAGCTGAGTAAAGAACCCTGCGTACTTAACATAGCCTGTGTCATCGTAATCAACTTTATCCCCCTCTGTAGCCATAAGCTGATACTCTGGGTTGATGCCATATCCTGTTACGGTTGAGAATGACTGCATATAGAAATCTCCACCCAGTAAATTTGAGGCACGAGTAAAATGATTCCCTTCATAGTAACGCATATCCACTCCTGCAATGAGGTTGAGGTTGGGAGTTAATTCCGATTTCAAAGTGCTTAATATTCCAGTCCAAAAGTGCTCGTTATGCGCATTCTCAATAACACTGCTCGATCTTCCGCCTATTAAAGTATCCCCATTAATAATAACCGGACCTCCTTTATGTTGGAGAGTATCCACCCATGCCCCAGATGACTCGTTATAAGCAATTTCAAACTCTGGATAAGTCACAGGCAAAGTGTTATTTACATTTGATTCGTATAAATAATCCCAGTACCTTGTAGTCTGTACAGTAGTCCCATCTGCAAGGGTTTCGTAAACTCTAGCGTTATTAGTACCATCATATCTAGATCCGTATCCTTTTCCGAAACTCACATATGCAGATGTCGAAAGGTGCGCGCGCTCACTAAGTTGGAAGTAGTGATTGAGGGCAATTTGTGGTTTGTGATATCCATTTACCTTCGAGTTAAGAACTTCTCCGTTAAGATATCCCCAGTCGTCATTCCATCTGTGGCCCTCATAACCTAAGTTGTCAGGGAGTTTGTTAATATCGTTGAAGCGATTAACCGTGAGTTGACCTCGACGTTGGCCGTGAGTTTGTGGTGCTCCTATAGCTGTAAATACAAGTCGATGCCCTCCGAAATCTTTTGCCGCAGTTAGGAAATAGCTCCAGGCATCTACAAATGTAGCATCGACATAACCCTCTCCATAAGTACGAGATCCAATAGCGCTAACGGCCCAACCATTAGAAAGCAGACCCGAACTCAGAGATAACATATGCTTAGTTAAACCATAATCAGTGATCGAAGTTTTAAAGCTCCCTCCCTTTTCTACGTCAGTTGCTTTTGTTACAATGTTTATGGTTCCACCGACGGAGTTGATTGCTAGTTTAGATGCTCCTAATCCGCGTTGAACTTGCATGGTTCTAACGGCATCCCCAAGACCTGCCCAGTTCGACCAATAAACCCAGCCATTCTCCATATCGTTAACGGGAATACCGTTTACAAGAACCGCTACATTACGTTGGTCAAATCCACGAATATTAATCCTACTATCGCCAAATCCACCTCCTCCTTTGGTTGCGTAAACTCCTGGTGTGAAATTTAATACTTCTACGAGCTCTCTGTCGCCTAGTTTTTCTTCTATTTCGCGTGCGTCAATCGTAGAAACCGCAACTGGTGTTGCACGATCAACAGATACAGAGGCTATAACATCTGCCTCTTGTAAACCGATTGCGCTTGGCTCAAGTACGATGTCTCCCATGTTCATTAGCCCAGTCCCTGAAAGAGATATGTACTTTTTAACTTTGGAATAGCCCATAGTTGTAGCAACTAAATTTGTTTGGCCCTGTACACGAGTTTTAAATTGAAAAAACCCATCAAAATCGGTAAATGAGCCTTCATTAAAATCCTCCAAATAAACTGATGCTCCAATTAATCCATTGCCCGAAGTAGCGTCGATTACTCTACCGCGAATTGTTGTTTGGGCTATAGAAATAGTCGCATACAGAATCGCGACAATAGTTAAGATGTATGTTTTCATTAGATTTTACTATTCCATGCAAAATACCAACACAGCTGCCATAAACAATAGTTTTATATGTGGAATTATCCCCAACGACCAACAGAGTTCAATAATTCTACAATTTGTACTGTATTTGTAGCGGCTCCCTTGCGAAGGTTATCGCTTACAATCCAAAGATGTAAACCACGAGGATTACATAAATCTCGGCGCAAGCGCCCTACAAAAACCTCATCCTTTCCCTGAGCATTTATGGGCATGGGGTATTCATTTGAGTTGGGGTTGTCACGAAGAACCACACCGGGGAAAGACGAAAGCAAAGATCTCACCTCCTCAATTTCATAATCCTCCTTAAATTCTAAAAAAACAGACTCCCCATGTCCACCCATCACAGGGACACGTACGGCTGTACAGCTCAAAGAGATTGAATCATCTCCCATTATTTTTTTTGTTTCCAAATGGACTTTCATCTCCTCCTTTGTGTATCCGTTATCCTGAAAGACATCGCAATGTGGAATGCAGTTTTTATCAATGGGATAAGGATATGCCTTTTCAGATGGCGTTAGGCCAGAGCGCTCATCCATCAATTGAGAAACCGCTAGTTGACCGGTGCCAGTCACGCTTTGGTATGTACTTACAACTCCTCTGAGTATCTTAAATTTATCGTGAAGAGGCTTGAGAACCATCACAAGCTGCATTGTGGTGCAATTGGGATTTGCAATAATCATGTCACTAGACGTAAGGCAGTCGCCGTTCACTTCAGGAACTACCAATTTGATTTTTTCGTTCATCCGCCAAGCAGAACTATTGTCAATTACCGTCACCCCTGCATCAGAAAATTTCGGAGCCCATTCTTGACTCACAATACCTCCTGCTGAAAAAATTGCCACATCTGGCTTTTCAGACAGAGCGCTTTTAAGGCTTAGAATCGCAATCTTTACTCCACCAAAATTTATAAATTTTCCTATAGATTTCTCAGATGCTACAGGCAGCAATGTCGAAATTGGGAAGTTTCTTTCTTCCAGAATATTCAGCACAGTTGTTCCTACTAAACCTGTCGCCCCCACAATTGCTATGCGTAGTGATTTCATAAAACAAAGCTAAAAACTTTGTGTGCGTTTACAACGGTTTTATATGTGGTTTTGTAAATCTTATTAACCAGAAGAACTTTGCATAA
>JABISU010000229.1 GCA_018700255.1 Flavobacteriales bacterium
CCCGAGCAACCCTCGGATAGTATTCGTGTTCCAATTTAAGCACCTCTGAGGCAATTTCCTCTGCCGACTTAAATTCTGAAACGTCTATGCGCCCTTGGAAGACGATTGCGCCCTCATCGTAACGCTCATTAACGTAGTGAATCGTCATGCCGCTTTCTTTCTCCTCAGCCTCGAAAACTGCCCTATGTACATGCATGCCGAACATTCCTTCCCCTCCGAATTTAGGGAGCAAAGACGGATGGATATTTAAGATTTTATTTTCGAAAGCCCTACAAAATTCCACGGGGATTTTCAAGAGAAATCCAGCAAGCAAAACCCAATCTACCTTTAATATCTCTAGCTTCTTTAAAAGCGCTCCACTGATAAGTTCTTCACGAGAAAAGTGTAACGAAACTACTCCTGCTTGGTTTGCTTTCTCTAGGACACCGGCGCTGCTCTTATTAGAACACACAAGAACAACGTCTATTCCTTCTGTGTTAGAAAAGTGATTCATCAAAGCCGCTGCATTAGAACCGCTTCCAGAAGCTAAGATTGCTACTCTCATATAATACGGGTGTTTAGAATTCCATGAATCCCAGTTGGACAATATTACGCTCGTAACGATTTACATCCTCTTCCATGGTCTGAATGCGGCTATCAAGTTCATATACTAGAGAATCTTCAGGCATGTAGTACTTGAAAACACGTAAGATTCTATCGTTTACTTGAAGCGCAAGATCTACTTCGGACGTCATCGCGGAGTAGAATTCTGGTTTGAGAGAAGTCGCATACGCAATCACCTCTTCTTGTTGCTCAAACAAATCAAGTACAAGCTCGTGTGCCATCTCTAAAGCGGCAGCTTTTTTCTCAGCTGAAAGGCTGGCGGAATTAGGAGCTAGTAGTGTGTCCAAAGTCGCGAGTTGAATATACGCTTCTGCAACAGGCATCAGAACTCTTGTGTATGGGACGTTTTCTTTGGGGGTCCCTCTGAGGAGTTCGTCTAAAACGGAAAGGGCTCTGTCAGGATCGCTTTCTTCAATCAAAGCTTCGGCAAGATTCGCCATTTGAAGTCTGATATTCGTCACCATGCGGCGGTTGTTTTCATCCATATAAATGCCATGCTCTAGGTCATCCATTCCGCCCCACGCCCAGTTGCCCATCACATTTTCATACATCAGGTCTGTAGAAACTCCACCCGTTACATTGGGGTTGGGATTATCTGGATATTTAATCGGAACCAATCTGTAGGCTAAGCCCTCCAACCTGAAGTAATCCTGAAGTCCTATATATGCATCTCCTCCTGTGGTAACAGCGAAATAAATCGGACGTTCCCAATTGTTATTTGCAAGCATAGAAAGAAGAGCCACCTGATTTTTCAGTACGTATTGCATGGGCTTTCCCTTGCCATCAACAACTTCCCACTTAACAGCATCAGCAATCATATCTAGTTCGTCTTCTGACACTATTCCAAGATTAACAACATGGGCAGAGTCAACTGGAATACTGAACTTGTTGGATGGGAAATAAGGATAGCTCTTGGCACCGTAAGATTTTTGGTCTTCGTCGTCTAAAGCTGTTTCGAACGCCTTAGAAATATCTAAATATTCTTTATCGCGAGTAGGTTCAAGTAGGATAATATCCCTCGTGCCTTGTCTGTATTGCTCCTCCGTCATCTCTATGGGTAGGGGTGCGCTTTCGTAGGCACGGCGTTTCATTTGGTCTATATACCAATCCGTATTTAGAAGACTTAAGTTGCAAACCCTTACATCCGTCCTAATACCTTCCACCTCTTGCGCATACCAAAGCGGGAATGTATCGTTATCTCCGTTCGTGAAAAGAATCGCATTCGGAGCTAACGAATTCAAATAGTTCTTAGCAAAATCTACCCCTGTGGTTCTGTGGGCTCTGCTGTGATCATCCCAACCCTCAGATGCCATCAGTAAGGGCACGAACATCGTTACCGCCACTAGAGCTATCGCCCTGGCATTTTCATTCAGTCCTGCGAGTCTCACAGCATGGGCAATCCCATAAAGCACACCTGCAGCAAGTGTCATAAATAGGATGCTTAAAGACAAATAGTTAGGGATTTCGCTTATCGTTTCGAGTATGTAGAATACTACTCCAGCACCGAGTGGAAGGCTTAGGCCTTTTGCGTGTACTAACCAATCCGCGCGTCTTGCTGCATCGAAAAGAGCGTAAACGCTAAGCCCTATCCACATCGCAAAGGCGTAGAAAGACCCAACGTATGCGTAGTCACGTTCGCGGGGCTGCATAGGGGATTGGTTGAGATAGACTACGATAGCCATACCTGTCATAAAGAATAGTATAGCCACCGTTCCGGCTCCGCGCGGATCGCGCTGAATTTGGAATATTAAACCTAAGAATCCGAGGAGAAGAGGTAGATAGAAGAAGTGGTTAAGCCCCTTGTTGTCCTTCATTTCCTGCGTGAGTGTGTCACGGTTTCCGACGCGAAGTTCATCTATGGCGTCTATACCTGAAAGCCAGTTTCCACTGGTGAAATCTCCGTGACCCTGCGTATCGTTTTGCTTTCCTGCAAAGTTCCACATAAAGTATCGGAAGTACATCCAGCCCATTTGGTAGTCCACGAAATAGCGAAGGTTTTCTCCTTGAGTGGGTTGTAGCTTCTCTTGGATTCCATCAAGAGCGCTCAGGGCTCTTTGTTGTTCATTGTAGTCCTTCGCCCTTGCAGCCATACTTTCGAAGTATTGCTTCTCTTGGTTGAGTCCTTTTACATATTGTTTTCCACTTGTTAATCCTCGATCAAATCTCTGTATAAGCATAGAGTTTAAAGCTTCCACAGCCCTGGGGTCATCGAGTGGAGCCAGACTCATACCACCAGATTGCGGATCCCTGACCAGAACAGAATTTGCATCTCTTACTTCAAATTCACCATCCCAAGGTTGGCCATATTCTTTAAATAGACGTTTTAAAGTCCTTTCTAAATCGGCTTTAGAGAGCGTTCCGCTTAACACATCCTTTTCGAGGTGAAGTAAAAAAGCCTGTCTAGACATCGCTCCACCAACAAGAGGACTTGTGTAACTCGCAGCTTCGTTAAAACCCTTGTAATTACTCCACCTCTTGTATTCTTTTACATGGCGTCCTTCCGAGGAATACATTCTCGGGAAAACCATGGTGTAGTCGGGGTTATAATTCGAAACCGTACCCTTCTTTTCCCCAGAATTAATATATTCTTCAACAATATGTAAACGAGAGTTTTCAGAGGCCTCTTCAAAATTTATGGCTGTTGATTTACTTTTGAAAGACTTTACCCTAACATCACGAGTGCCTTTTTGTTCCTTTACACTAAAGCTCTTAACCCAGGTAGCTCCACCATCCCCTTGAGGGTTTTCAATTTCAAGTGGAGAGTCCCAATATTGACCAGTTGAAAGTGGTCTGTCTCCGTACTGCTCCCTGTTGAGATATTTTAAAAGTTGGAAAAAATTCTCTGGATCGTTTTCGTCCATTGGAGGGTTAGCGCTAGAGCGAACTACGATAGTTGTAAAAGAGCTGTACCCTATCAGTATCATTGCAATACTGAGTACGAAAGTGTTTACGGCCCACCAACCTTTCTTCCTAGAATATATAATTCCTGCTGAAAGAATTGAAATTAGGAGAATTAGATATGCAAATATGCCTGAGTTAAACGGCATCCCCATAGAGTTTACGAAAAACCTCTCAAAATCTCCAGCGAGTTTAATAACACCCTGTATAAGTCCTATTTGGATAAATCCAAGTAAGGCAATCGAAACTACTCCAGTTATTACCAGCCCTTTAATACTGAACTCGTGCTTTCTGAAGAAGTAAACGAGAGCTATAGCTGGTATCGCAAGTAG
>JABISU010000205.1 GCA_018700255.1 Flavobacteriales bacterium
TATCGTGGCCATGCGCTCGCTATTGGAAGGTTTTAACATCACATAGATTGTTTTGCTTTTGATTTCTGATCAACCATTGATTGGTGCCTGAGGCACTTCTCCCTAAGAGTTTTACATAACAGGGGGGCTATTGGTTTTTACTGCTGTATAGTGCATTCATGCACGGATTTGGATTTTCTTGAGATGTGGTAGCAACTTGCCAGCCATATTCGTATCTAAAAACGTATCTCGAGTCCAGAATTAGGATATCCATTTAATTAGACCATCGTTTTGTAGGTTGTTTTAATGGTATTCCAGTAGAATATAGTGTTCAGATAAATACTCGATTAAGGAGATTTAGGTTGGTTCACTTCTTTGACAATATAGATCCATGGATATTTCTAACGCTTGGAGTTGGGCTAATAATTATTGATTTGCTCTACGGCCTACTCTATCTTTCCATACTAGGATTGTGTCTTATAGTTAATGGAATAGGATCAGCTATTGGTTTAAACACTGAGACAAGATTATTTTTAATGTTTCTGTCTGCTCTAGTTGCAGTTCCTTTTTATCGTAGAGTCCTCAATAAAGGGGATGAAGGAAGCATCCACACCAATCACTTCACTTTCTCCTCAGATGATGAAGGTAAAATTATTTGGGTTGATCCTGACGATTCAAACATTGGCCGCGCTGCAATTTCTGGCAAAGGAGAGTGGCTTGTTCGTTCAGAAACTTCTGACAGTTTAATAATTAATGATCGCGTGGCTGTAGTCCGTAAGGATTCATCAGTTCTTGTAGTTACAAGTATTTCAAACAATGGGTAGACAGAATGGAGAAAAGCAATGAGAGCCTTATATAAATTGATTAGTATGAGTACGCCAAATTTTAATGCTAAAGTCACTGATTTCATGCAAGAAGTTTTTAATTCAAATATAACTTGGTTCTGGCTTGCAGTAGGCATTTGTCTTACGTTAATAGTACCTAAAGGCAAATTTTTTGTCTTTGTTATTTGTCTACTTATGGCTCTACTGCCACCAACTATTTCCTTTTTTCTTCTACTATTCATCGCTTCAATATTGATTATTAAATTCGGTGTACGCAGTATCCCCGAGGGCCAATCCTCGCTTGTTCTTAGACTAGGCAAATACTCTAGGACACTTACTCCAGGTGTCCACGTAACAATTCCTGGAATCGAAAGGATTCATGTTCCCTTGGGGCTAATGACTATTAATGATGATGGGGAGCAAGTCCCTTTGTCAAGTAATAAAGGTCTCATCACAATGAAAGAGTTCCTTCTAGATCCTCCTCCTCACGACATGATTTGCAGCGATAACTCAATTGTAAATGTTGACAGTCTCGCTTATCTTCGTATTTCATCACCTCATCGTGCTGCATTTGGTGTCGAAAATCTAGGCGATGCTTTTATTAAATTGGTTGAAACTGTTCTTAGGCAGGAAGTGGGGAAGCTTAATGCGGATGAAGTTATTCATTCGCGGGATGTGATTGGTTCCAAACTTCAGCAGGCGTTAACAATAGCCGCAGAGCCTTGGGGCACCACTGTAATAAGGGTTGAGATTCAAGATATAACCTTCAAACGCGAGTTGCAGGAGGCACTATCAAAAGCAAGAGAAGAAGAACTTGCCGGAAGAGCTAGAGTGGTTGCGGCAGAGCGTTCACGCGATGCTATGATTGCAAAGGCTGAGGGCGAAAAGAAGGCAGTTGAACTTGCTGCAGAGGCAGAACTAGCAATGGCTCAAGCAAAAGCACAGGCGGAGTTTCTCCATGAGAGTCGTCGACGTGAGGGCGAAGCGCAGGGCCTTAAGGCCATCACTGAAGCACTTCAGCAACAGCCAGAAGCTCTGTTAAAATTAGAGGCTATAAAACAACAGCCCGAAATTGCAAAAGGCCTAGCTGCATCAAATGGTTTACTTGTAGTACCATCTGACGTCGCGGGCTTGATCGGTGCCACTGCAACTATGCTAAAGAGCTTTGAAGCAATTAAGTCTTCAGATAAGACTTGACGGTTTACTAGCCATAAACAGTCATATGGAGAGTTTTATATAACAGGGGAGCGTGTTTGGTTGTTAGCAAGAGTTAATGTAAGTTCGAGAACATTCCGCGGCGGTGGGGGTTTGATTTGCCTCGCCATTCAACTACTCGTTAAACTCCTGCACCGTCTACAAGTAAAATCATTTTCAAAAGATCTTATTTTTGAGGCCCTGCATTTACATCTTCCTGTGCAAGCGACTCTAGAACAATGTAATGAAACTCGTCATTTAACTGAGAGTTGAA
>JABISU010000148.1 GCA_018700255.1 Flavobacteriales bacterium
CAGTCTCGTTTTGATGCGCTAAAAGCTAAAGGATTAAATCACCAAAGCATTTCTGAAAAAATTGCCGATACTTTAGATCTTGAAGGTGTCTTGAAATCTGCGGCAGAAGGATTCGATGGTGGTTACGCAATGTGTGGAATGCTTGGTCATGGAGACGCTTTTGTGTTACGTGATCCCAATGGAATTCGCCCTGCATATTGGTATGAGGATGACGAGATTGTGGTTGCTACTTCCGAGCGTCCTGTCATCCAAACTGCCTTCAACCTTACTGCTGATAAAATTCATGAGGTAAAACCTGGTCACGCTTTAATTATTAAACGTGACGGAACAACTTACATGCCTCAAATTCTCGATCCAGCAACACGTACAGCGTGTAGTTTTGAGAGAATTTATTTTAGTCGAGGCAACGATGTAGAAATCTACAAAGAGCGAAAAGCATTGGGGGAAAAAATCGTCCCTAAAATTCTCGAAGCAATTGAACACGACCTTGACAATACGGTTTCAAGCTTCATCCCCAACACTGCTGAGGTTTGTTTTTATGGAATGATTCAGGGGTTAGAGACTTTCTTAAATATAAGTAAAATTGCTCGGATAAAGGGCCTCGGATCTCATCCCGCTGATGAGGATATTGAAGCTATTATGAACGAACGCCCCAGAATGGAGAAGGTGGCAATTAAGGATGCTAAACTCAGAACATTCATTACTCAGGATTCTTCACGTGATGATTTAGTAGCCCACGTTTATGACATTTCTTATGGATCAATAAGAAGAGGTAAGGACAATCTCATCGTTATTGATGACAGCATCGTTCGAGGAACGACGTTAAAACAATCCATACTCAGAATTCTTGATCGCCTCGGACCCAAATTAATTGTCGTCGCTTCAAGTGCTCCTCAAATTCGCTTCCCCGACTGCTACGGAATCGATATGGCAAAAATGAATGATTTCATTGCATTCAGAGCAGCTGTGGCTCTGTTGAAAGATCGCGGTCTTGAAAAAGTCCTTAGCGATACTTATGAGAAATGTAAGGCTGAGCTAATGAAACCTTTAGCTGACATGCAAAATCCCGTAACAGCAATTTATGATCCTTTTACCGCTGACGAAATTTCTGACAAAATCTCTGAACTTCTAACTCCCAAGGATATGGTTGCTGATGTGAAAATCATATTCCAAACCATTGAAGGTCTTCACGAAGCTTGTCCCAATCACACCGGAGATTGGTATTTCACCGGAAATTATCCTACGCCAGGAGGCCGTAGAGTTGTAAATCGCGCCTTCGTAAATTATATTGAGGGAAGCGACAAGCGCGCTTACTAAAAACGAGCCAGGTCTGTTTTTGGAAGACTACTCTACAATCAATTGTTTTGTGGAGAGGCTTTCTAAACCACGCTTAGATGTTGCCGTATAGACTCCTTTCGCCCAAGTGCTAACATCTATCATTCCAGAATTTACACCCGGTACAAGCTGCAGCGTTTCGATTAAACGACCTGTTATATCACGAATTTCAATTGCATCGATTATTGAGTTGGGTGTAAATATCCCACCGGCGAAAACAAATTGTACTTTCGAACTGGCCGGGTTAGGGAACATTGTAAAATCTATATAGGTAGCTTCTGGCTGGACTTCATCTGTCGCAACAGTGTAGAGCTGAAGTATCCGCGTAATGTCCTGTATTGCTGTGTCAAGTGCTTCAATTATTTGAACATGCGTATGTGTGACTATTGGAACAACCATCGTTCCAGAGTAAAACAACTTGTGGTCAATTAAATATGTTATTTCACCTGTAGTTGAACTGTCCGTAATTTCTCTCGACATTGAAATCCTTGACACGTCATCCAAATAAACTCCCCCGGGAAGGTCGAGGGTTCCATAACCATCTAATACACTCGTGACAACTCCTGATCTTTGTGTTTCAGCGCCTAGGATATTTAGCGAAACTTCGTAAGTATCCGTCCAAGTTTCACCATATGAAAATGGGTACGGAAAGTAAATTTCAGAATCAGAATAGGGGTAACTTTCACCTCCTTCTACCCCTCCGTAATACTCGTAAACATCTGGTCCAAAATTGTAATAATACTGACCTCCTCCTATTTCTACAATCCAGTTAGCATTGGGATAATCGTCCTCAAATGAGGATGGTGTAGATGACAGTATCTGTCCATTATAAGAGTTAACCGTAACAAAAGAACTGTAATCCCAAGCCATACTTTCTCCCGCAGCTCCCGCTTCTGAAAATTCTAATGCCCCCATGGTAAAACTGTCACCAGATAGGAAAGATGGTGCAATCAGGGTTTGGGCATTCGTCTTAGAAAAAGGAATAAATCCTGAAAGTAAAACAGATAGAACAAGTGGGGTAAATGTGATGCGCATCATATTATTATTTATATTGTGCCGCA
>JABISU010000217.1 GCA_018700255.1 Flavobacteriales bacterium
AACCTAGTTCGTGGAGTAAGTGGAGCGGCAGAAATTACTCGGTTTGACTCGTCAAAGTTCAAGACTCGGTTTGCATGTGAAGTAAAGGGCTTTAATGTGCTAGATTACATTCATCGCCGCGAGGCCAGAAGGATGGATCTATTTACTCAATTTGCAGTTGTAAGTTCTCAGCAAGCTTTAAAAGATGCTGGCCTAATTGCTATGGGTTTTGAGGGAGAAGGAGAAGAAGGAAATGTAGATCCAGATAGGGCAGGAGTTATTTGGGGTTGTGGAATCGGAGGTTTTCAGAGTTTTATGGATGAGGCAAAGAACTTTCACGATGGTGATGGAACGCCAAAGTTTTCTCCTTTCTTTATTCCCATGATGATTCCTGACATTGCAGCCGGACAAATAAGTATTATAAATGGCTTTAGAGGTCCTAATTACGCAACCGTAAGTGCTTGTGCAAGTTCTACTCACGCTCTAATTGATTCTTTTAATTTAATTAGGTTAGGAAAAGCAGATGTTATTGTTTCAGGAGGTTCTGAAGCTGCAGTAACTGAAGGTGCAATTGGCGGATTCAATGCTCTTAAAGCTCTTTCGACTCGCAATGAGGACCCTAAAAAAGCTTCTAGACCTTTCGATAAAACTCGTGATGGTTTCGTTCTAGGTGAGGGAGCCGGAGCAATTATTCTTGAGTCTCTTGAACATGCCGAGGCTCGTGGAGCTAAGATTTACTGTGAGATGGTAGGAGGTGGTATGAGTGCAGATGCTCATCACATTACCGCTCCACACCCAGAAGGTCTTGGAGCGACGAATGTTATGAAGGTCACCCTTGAAGATGCTGGAATGAGCCCTGAAGAGGTGGATTACGTAAACGTTCACGGAACGAGTACTCCACTTGGGGATATAGCTGAAACACAGGCTATACAGAAGGTGTTCGGTAAGTCAGCGTACAAACTCAGTATTTCCTCTACGAAGTCAATGACGGGTCACTTGCTTGGTGCGGCTGGAGCTGTTGAAGCTATGGCATGTATACTTGCTATTGTTAACGGAACTGTTCCTCCTACGATAAATCACGCACATGAGGATGAGGAGCTTGACCCAGAATTGGATTTCACTTTCAATAAAGCTCGAAAGAGAGATGTGAATGCAGCACTTTCTAACACTTTCGGATTCGGAGGGCACAACGCATCTGTTTTGTTTAGGAAATACTCCAAATAGAAAATAAAGGAGATATTTTTAATGCAGTTCTTACATCGTTTATTTAGAAAAGATTCATCCTCAGGTAAAATCCGCTTTATTGTGCGATCTCATTTCAGACTTAAGGTCAGAAATATAGCTTACTATGAAGAAGCGATGCGCCATTCATCTGTGCTTGACGGGGACACTTCAGGAAAGAATAGTAACGAGCGGTTAGAGTTTTTAGGGGATGCCGTTTTAGATTTAAGTATTGCAGCGTATTTATATAATAAAGACAAAGAGGCTGCAGAAGGGTTATTAACTCAGAGGAAGTCAAAAGTTGTAAGTAGGAAATACCTAAATTTACTTGGAAAACAAATAGGGCTTGAGGATTTGCTTGATGTTAAGATGAGGCGTGAGGATATCAGGCAAAATATGTTGGGAAATGCAATGGAGGCATTAATCGGCGCGGTTTATTTAGATCATGGATATAGCAGGACTAATAATTCATTGATAAAATTGATGAAGCGGTTTGGCTTAGATGAAAAGATTTATGAGACCACAGATTTTAAAAGTAAGCTTCATCACTGGGCGCAGAAAGAACTCTTGACTCTGTCATTTAAAGTCATTAGAGAATATATGCAGGATGGAGAAAACGCCTTCGAGGTAGAAGTTTTTGCAGGAGAAGAGAGTCTGGGTAGTGGAGAAGGTCGCTCAAAAAAAATTGCGGAAAGAAACGCAGCAAGAATGGGTTGGAAAAAAGTCTATGATAAAGAAGTACCTTCGTTATAATGGCTAAGCTTCACCTTGATATGGATTTGGAGTGTGATTTCGAGCTTTATGGTATTGGAACACACATAGGAGGACATAGGCTTGCTTGGGAGCTTAACAGGTTATTTAGTTGGGAGTTAGTTTATGATAGAGAATTAAAGTCGTTTTGTGTAAATACAGGCGAACTTATTTCTAAGCATATTGTATATAGTTATAGAAAAATAGAAGAAGAAATAGACGTTAGTTTAGTTTTAAATAGGGTTCCTGAAGGGTGTTTGACAGTGGGTCAAGGGCCTAATTCTTTAGATTATCTTCTAAAAGTAAATTTAGGAAATATTAAGTTAGATGGTATTATTCAGACAATTAGAACGTCTAAACTCGTTACTTTAGTGACTTATTTAGATCCTGAAAAATCAGGAGTTCTCGAGGCGATGTTTGAATTAGAATAGAAGTAGAAATGAATAAAAGGATCACATTACCAGAAAAGCAAACAAAAATAATTGCGACCATAGGACCAGCTACTTCCTCGATGGAGATGCTTGAAAAGTTAGTTCTTGCGGGGATGAATGTTATAAGGATTAATTCTTCTCATGGAGAAATAGAAGACCATCGGGAGGTTATAAATAACTGTAGAATTGTAGATGAAAACTTAGGTGTAAAAACTGCAATTTTAGTTGACTTACAAGGGCCTAAATTAAGAATTGGAGATATTGTTGGTGGAGAGATGATGTTAGATGACAATAGTGAAATTAAGATTGTTGTAGGAGATGAGGCAGGTAGTAATGGAAAGATTTTTACTAACTATGTCAATTTTGCAGTTGATGTGCAAAAGGGGGAGCCTGTTCTTTTAGATGATGGGAAGATTAGGCTAGAAGCTCTTTCGTCAGATAATAAGACAGAAGTAGTTTGCAGGGTAATTAATGGTGGGATTCTAACGCCCAGAAAAGGACTAAGTCTCCCTACAACAAATATTTCACTACCCTGTATAACTGAAAAGGATAAAGTTGATTTGGACTTTGCTCTTGAAGAAAATGTTGACTGGATAGGCTTGTCATTTGTAAGAAGTTCAAAGGACATTGAGCAATTGCAGACCATGATAAAAAGCCGTGATAAGCATGCCCGGGTTGTCGCAAAAATTGAAAAACCTGAAGCGGTTGAAGATATTGATGAGATAATAGAGGTTACAGATGCGGTTATGATTGCAAGGGGAGATTTAGGTGTTGAGGTTCCTATGCAGAATGTTCCTCTTATTCAGAAAGATATTATTTCTAAATGTCTTTCATCGGGTAAACCCGTTATTGTAGCCACTCAGATGATGGAGAGTATGATAGAAAGCGCAACACCTACTCGAGCAGAGGTGAATGATGTCGCAAACGCTGTTTTAGATGGAGCTGATGCGGTAATGTTATCAGCAGAGACAAGTGTGGGTAAGCACCCAATTATTGCTGTTCAGGCAATGACGAAAATCATACAGTCAATGGAGGATGGTAACAAAAAGCCTTTTAATGAACGCCCTCCATATAACCCAGATGATAAGAGGTTTATCACAGATTCAGTATGCTACAATGCTTGCAGGCTTGCGAGAAGGACTAAGGCTAAAGCGATTGTCACGATGACTTTTTCTGGCTACACAGCACAAAAAGTGAGTAGTCAAAGGCCCAAGGCAAATATTTTCATGTTGACTTCTAATCGCAATGTTTTAACCCAAATGAATCTTGTTTGGGGGGTAAAGACAATATATTACTCAAAAATAGTCAGCACAGATCACACAATAGCGGAAATTAAACGACTGCTTGTTAAAGAAGGTAGGGTGAAGAAAGGTGATTTTGTAGTCCATACAGCCTCAATGCCGATTGCAGATATGGGAATGACGAATATGCTTAAACTCAGCCAGATCTAAGGGCTATTCTCACCCTTGAGCGTGTTATCTTCGCGACATTCAATTGTAGATTTTGATGTCGAAAGGATTCCTCGAACGTGGCTCATTAGATCTTCCTGGTTTAGCTAAAAAAACCTTGGAGCTGTGGGAGCGCGAAAACACATTTCAGGCGAGCATAGATTCTCGTCCAGCAGACGATGCTTACGTTTTCTATGAAGGTCCACCTTCAGCAAACGGTATGCCTGGCATTCACCATGTAATGGGCCGTGCTATTAAGGATATTTTCTGTAGGTATGCTACTCTTAAAGGAAAAAGAGTAGAAAGAAAAGCCGGATGGGATACTCACGGACTTCCTGTTGAACTCGGGGTTGAAAAAGAACTGGGTATTACTAAAGAAGATATCGGGTCGAAGATTTCAGTTGAAGAGTACAACAACGCCTGCAGGAAAGCAGTGATGAAATATACCGGGGTTTGGAATAGCTTAACTAAAAAAATGGGCTATTGGGTAGATATGGAAGCTCCATATGTTACTTACGAGAATAAATATATCGAATCTGTTTGGTGGCTGTTATCTCAATTATATAAGAAAAATCTTATTTATAAGGGGTATACAATACAGCCTTATAGCCCTATGGCGGGAACGGGGTTAAGTTCACATGAGCTTAATCAACCGGGGACTTATCGCGATGTTATGGATACAACGATTGTTGCCCAATTCAAAGCTGATAATTCAAGCACAATGAAGTTGAAAGCAATGATAGAGGGTGCTGATTTACCTTCGGAATTGCCTCTATACTTCCTTGCTTGGACGACAACCCCTTGGACATTGCCCTCAAATACGGCGTTAACTGTCGGAGCAAAAATCGATTATGTAATTGTTAGAACAACTAACAAATACACAGGAACTGATGGTTTAGTTGCACTTGCGGAAAACCTTGTAGAGAAACAGTTCCACAAAGGTCCTGATTACGAGGTGTTAGGAAAGTGTAAGGGGGCTGCATTAGTTGGTATGAAGTATGAGCAGTTGATTGACTGGGCTCAGCCTATGCAAGACCCTGATCAAGCGTTTAGAGTAATTTCTGGAGATTTCGTTACAACTGAGGATGGTACGGGAATAGTACACACAGCACCAACATTTGGAGCAGATGATGCCTTGGTTGCTAAAGCTGCAGGGGTTCCACCAATGCTAGTTGATGATGGATCGGGTCACGGTGTGCCACTTGTAGATATGCAAGGCCGATTGCGCGAAGGGCACGGTCCATTTCCCGGTCGTTTCGTGAAGAATGAATACTATAAAGATGGAGAGGCTCCCGAGAAATCTGTAGATGTTGAGATTGCGATAGATTTAAAAACTCGTGGGCTAGCCTTTAAAGTAGAAAAGTACTCTCACTCTTACCCCCATTGCTGGAGAACTGATAAACCTATTTTATACTTTCCACTTGATTCTTGGTTTGTTAAAGCAACAGCTAAGAAAGAGAGAATGACTGAGCTTAATAATACGATTAACTGGAAGCCAGAAAGTACGGGTAGTGGAAGATTTGGGAAATGGCTTGAAAATCTGAATGATTGGAATTTAAGCCGATCGCGTTTCTGGGGGATACCAATTCCTATTTGGAGAACTGAAGACGGTTCAGAGGAAGTGTGCATAGGCTCAGTTGAAGAGTTGTCTATTAGATGCTCTGAAGCTGCGGAAGCGGGGTTAATGAAAGAAAATCCTCTGGCTGATTTCAAGCCGGGTGACATGTCAAAGTCCAACTATGAATTCTTCGATCTCCACAAACATGTTGTAGACAAGATTATTTTGAAGTCAGAAAATGGTTCTGCGATGATGCGTGAGAGTGATTTGATAGACGTTTGGTTCGATTCGGGGTCAATGCCATACGCACAATGGCACTATCCGTTTGAAAACAAAGAGCAAGTAGATAATGAAGAAGCGTATCCAGCTGATTTTATTGCAGAAGGAGTAGACCAAACAAGAGGCTGGTTCTATACTCTACATGCCATTTCTACCATGGTGTTCGATAAAGTTGCATATAAAAATGTTGTTTCAAATGGGTTAGTATTAGATAAGAATGGAGTGAAGATGTCAAAGCGATTGGGCAACGCAATTGACCCATTTTCTACACTCGAAAAGTTTGGTCCGGATGCTACACGTTGGTATATGATCAGCAATGCCCAACCATGGGATAATTTAAAATTCGATTTAGAGGGAATAGCGGAAGTAACAAGAAAGTTCTTCGGGACACTTCACAATACGTTTAACTTCTTTGCTCTTTACGCAAATATTGATGGATTGAAAGGGGATGAACCCAAAGTGTCCTATGAATCTCGTCCAGAAATAGATAGATGGATACTTTCTCGTATGCATACATTAACGAAAGAAGTAAATAAAGCATTTGAGGAATTAGAACCTACACGAGCTGCGAGATTATTACAAAGCTTCGTTATTGATGAGCTAAGTAACTGGTACGTTCGTCTAAACAGGCAAAGATTTTGGAAGGGTTCAATGAATGAGGATAAACTCTCAGCATACCAAACTCTTGTTACTTGTCTTCGAACAACAGCAATACTGGGCTCGCCAATAGCTCCATTTTTTATGGATAGATTGTTCCGCGATATAAATGAAGGCCTTGGAGGATCTAGAGATGGCGCTGAAAATTCAGTTCACCTCGCAAACTTCCCAAACTCAGAGAAATCAATTATTGATTCGGAACTCGAAATTAGAATGGAGCTAGCGAGGAAATTATGCTCTCAAGTATTAAGTCTTAGAAAGCGGGAGAGAATTCGAGTTAGACAGCCTTTAAGAAGAATTATGGTTCCTGTATTAGATGACATATATGCGGAAAGATTATCTGCAATTGAAGATTTAATACGTTCGGAAGTCAATGTAAAAGAGCTTGAGATAATCCGTGATGGAGGTGGAATCGTAAAGAGCATTAAGCCAGACTTTAAAGCTCTCGGGCCAAGATATGGGAAACGGATGAAGGCAATTGCGGCAGCAATAAATGCCTTACCTGTTGAAGCTACAGATGAATTAGAGAGTGAAGGTAAACTTACAATCACTCCAGATGATGGTCAGGGTGAAGTAGAGATTGTTGTTACTGACGTCCAAATCTCTACAGAGGACATTCCCGGTTGGATAGTATCAAGTGAAGGTGGATTGACGGTCGCTCTAGACATAACAATTGATGAAAATTTAAGAGCTGAGGGTCTTTCGAGAGAGCTTGTTAATAGAGTTCAAAACGTAAGAAAAGACATAGGTTTAGAGGTCACAGACAGAATAAGTCTTGTGATAAATGCAGAAGAGGAAATAAGTAGCCAATTACAAGAAAATTTGTCCTATATTCGAACTCAAACATTAGCAGAGAGAGTTGAGTGGAAGAATGGCCCTGAGGGAGTTAAAATTGAATTAGAAGATGGCTTGTTCATCATGGTTCAAGTTGTAAAATATTAAAAAACCAGTTATGGCAGAAATAAAATATTCGGAGTCTGACCTCAAGGAATTCACTGAACTCATTGAGAATAAATTGGAAATCGCCCGAGAAGATTTAGACCAATTGCAATCTTCATTGTCACATAAAGACGATAATACAACTGAGGACACATCTCCAACATTTAAGATGATGGAAGATGGTTCTGAAACTATGAGTCGTGAAGAAACATCCGCATTAGCAGGACGGCAAGAGAAGTTTATTCAAAATCTAGAAAATGCTCTCTTAAGAATAAAGAATAAAACTTACGGGATTTGTCGAGTAACGGGAAAATTAATTCCAAAAGCTCGTTTGCGCCTTGTCCCTCACGCGACTCTATCCATGGAGGCTAAAGAGAGACAGTAAACCGTTTTAATAAAATTATGCGCAAGCTCATTTTAGAGTGGGTCATGCCTCTATTGTTGGCAGACCAAATCTTAAAGATTTATATAAAGCTAAATTTCACAATTGGTGAGAGAGCTGAGTTTATTCCAGGGTTACTAGAATTACAGTTTATTGAAAACGAGGGCATGGCCTTTGGTTGGGCATTGCCAGGAGTAGCCGGGAAATTAGTTCTAACATCTTTCCGTCTCATAGCATCTGTTGGAATAGGTATTTACTTATTTAAACTCATAAAGGACAAAGCTCATTCAGGACTACTTAAATCTATTGCTTTAATATGGGCTGGTGCTATAGGAAATATAATTGATAGTGCTGTTTACGGTCGATTATTTTCACATTCTGGCTGGGGAACTATAGCTGATTTTAATGTAGAAAATGGTTATGCACCTTGGCTTATGGCGAACGTGGTTGACATGTTTCACTTTACGATCCAATGGCCATCTTGGATGCCTTTTCATTTAGGAGGGTTAGAAGTTTTCCCTCCGATTTGGAATATTGCTGATGCTGCTATTTCTATAGGAGTTATTTGGATTGTTTTAAACCAAAAGAGATTTTTCCAAGAGAAAAGGAAAAGATATAAACGAAGAAAATCTAGAAAATTACAAGTTGGTAACCTCAGCTTAGGTGGTGATGCACCCATACGTATTCAATCTATGACGACTACAGATACACTGAATATTAAAGCTAGCATAGACCAAACTTTAAGCTTGATTAATGTGGGGAGTGAACTCGTACGCCTGACCGCTCCAAGTATTAAAGATTCGGACGCTTTAGAGCACATTGTTAAAGGAGTTCGAGAAATGGGCAAAGACACCCCCATCGTTGCCGACATCCACTTCACGCCAAATGCCGCTTTGAGAGCGGCTGATTTTGTTGAGAAAGTGAGGGTAAACCCCGGTAATTACGCTGATAAAAAGAAGTTTGATGTTCACGAATACACTGATGAATCTTACGCTGAGGAATTAATTAGAATAAAAGAGAAGTTTACTCCATTAGTATTAAAGTGTAAAGAATTAGGAAGGGTAATAAGAATTGGGACCAACCACGGTTCACTTTCAGATAGAATTACCAGCAGATATGGTGATACTCCACTTGGAATGGTAGAAAGTGCTATAGAATTTTTGCGCATAGCTGAGGGGTGTGAGTTTTATGACTTAGTAATTTCTATGAAGTCTTCGAACACTCTTGTAATGGTGCAGGCTTATAGGCTTTTAGTGAGTAGAATGGATGAGGAAGGGATGAACTACCCTCTTCACCTTGGAGTAACGGAAGCTGGCGATGGAGAAGATGGTAGAATTAAATCGGCTGTAGGTATAGGGACATTGCTTGAAGAGGGAGTGGGAGATACGATCAGGGTGTCTTTAACAGAATCTCCAGAAGCTGAAATTCCTGTTGCTCGAGCTTTAGTTGAGAGATATAAGAAACGAAGTGAATTAGAATTGGAAGATGGTGAGTTTGTTAGCTCGATTAATCCATTTATGTACGCAAAGCGAAAAACATTTGGAATAGGAAAAATTGGAGGTAAAAACGCACCCATTGTAATTTCTAGTTTGAGGGAGAAAGGAGAAATAACTCATGCAAATCTCGTAGGAGCGGGTTATAGATACTCTATAGCAGATGATAAATGGAATATTGCGGATAGGGCTTGTGATGCTATTTTCTCAGGATCAAGAGTTGTTCCTTTTCCACTCCCTGGGACTTTAATGGTGTTGATGAATGGAGATGATTGGTTATCTAAAGTCATGGGTACAGATGTAGTGGAGAAGCATTATCCTGTTTGGGATAAAGAGGAGTGGGTGAGGGTAAAGTCTTTCGCAAAAGTGAATTTTATTAAGGTGGAAAGGGGAGATTTATCTAAGGAGTTCTTAGAAGGATTAGTTTTAAGACAGGACGTGGTTTTAATTTTAGAGACCACTTATGAGAACGCGATGATGGATCTTAGAATAGCAGTTGAGGAGGTGGAAAATAAAGGGGGAGAAGGATTGCCAGTTGTATTAAAGAGGGAGCTAAATAAAGTGGGCAAGGAAGAATTTACGCTTTATCAATCAACCGATTTAGGAGGAGTATTGATTGATGGTCTTGGAGATGGTGTTTGGGTAGAAGGTGAGGGAGTTAGTCTTTCGGATAGAACTAACCTTGCTTTCGGGATATTGCAGGCTACAAGAACAAGAATTTCTCAGACTGAATATATTTCTTGCCCGAGTTGTGGCAGAACACTGTTTGACCTAGAGGAAACAACTGCAAAAATAAGATTGGCGACGGGTCATTTGAAAGGACTGAAGATTGGGATTATGGGATGCATAGTTAATGGCCCAGGGGAAATGGCTGATGCTGATTACGGTTATGTAGGAACAGGAGTGGGTAAGATTACACTTTATAAGGAAAAAGAGGTAGTAAGAAAGAATGTGCCAGAGACAGAAGGAGTTGAAGCGCTGATAGATTTAATTAAAAAGGAGGGAGATTGGGTTGATGTTTCTGAAAAGCTATTATAATTGGAGTCAGTTACTATTCAAGCAGTTGTAATAGGTAGTGTAACCTATAGTGACTCGAGTAGGGTGGTAAAGGTGTTAACTAAAGAAAGCGGAGTAATTCCTATTTGGGTTAGGACTGGCAAAAAATCTAATAAAGCTATATGGCATCCGCTATCTATGGTAGAGTTGTCAGGATTTACAAGGAAAAAAAATGGTGGATTGGCTAATTTTAAAGAAGCTTCTCGCTATTTACCTGCGAATAATTTACTTAACGATGCGAAGAGATCTTCAGTAGCGTTTTTTATAGCTGAAGTTTTGGATAAGTCATTAGAGGATGAGGTGCCGATACCTGAGGTATTTAACTTAATGATAGACATAATAAATCTAATTGAGTTGGAGGCTTCAGTATCGAATTTACACATTTTTTTTATGTCTCGACTGGTTGATGCCTTGGGGTTAATGCCGGAAGAGTTCGATAAAACGAATAAGGGAGCAGTTAAAAGTTTAAATTTAGATACGGGAGAGTGGTCTGAAATTGATACAAGTTTAACAGCGAAAGATCATTACTTAAACATTAAGTTGGCTTCTTTGTTGATGGCTATATCTGGCATGAATTTTGACCAATTGCAAGGCGTATGGCTAACCAAGTCAGACAAAAAGGAACTTCTTCTTGGCATGGTCATGTTCGTTCAACTTCATCATTCTGGTTTAAGAGAAATAAAAAGTTATGATGTACTGGAGACAATTTTTGCAACCTAAAAAAGACATCAATACCAATGTTCTTTTAAGTTTAGTCATAATCGTGATGTCTTTTTTTACGTCTTCTTTTTATAGTCTTGCCCAAAAAGACACTCTACATCTACCAAGTATTAGGATTGTGAATGGGTCAATTCCAATTCCTTTTGTTTCAGTAATCAATGTGACAACCTCAAAATCTTTCATCTCAGATGCTGAAGGATTTGTGATTTTACCGACATTTACTAAAGGCGACACATTACTTCTTAGGAGCATGGGATATGAAGATGTATTCATTATCTATGGCCAGCAAATTGGACAAACAATAGCAATGGAGGAAAGCCCTGTCTCATTAGAGGAGGTCCAAATTACTTCGAATGTTGTGCCGGATGTGGGAAGTACTGAAGGGCTTAAGTCGTTAGGTGTTGAATCAATAGGTAAAGGGGTGGCACCGGGAAATACTGCAGAGCTATTACAGAAATCTGGACAAGTTCATGTTCAACAAAGTCAGCAAGGTGGTGGATCTCCAGTTCTTAGAGGATTTGAGGCAAATAGAGTCCTTTTAGTGATTGATGGAGTCAGGATGAATAACGCTATTTATAGATCGGGTCATCTTCAAAATGCCATTACAATAGACCCAAATTCTCTGGAAAAAGTTCAAGTTATTTTAGGTCCAAGTAGTGTGAGGTTCGGTAGTGATGCTTTGGGAGGTGTCGTTCATTTTACAACTCTCAAACCTAGATTTAGAAGTAAACATTCTGAATACAACTCTTCAGCTCTTGTGTCCACGCAATATAAAAGCGT
>JABISU010000182.1 GCA_018700255.1 Flavobacteriales bacterium
CACCTTACATAGATATCTCGACTCTGAGGATCCACACGCAGCCTGCCTTGCAAAACTTAGAGCGGGAGGATATCGCATCGTAGCCACATCACCACACGAGGGTGGGTTCACCCCAGACACACTACCCTTAGACAAACCGGTGGCGATTGTGATGGGAACTGAATTCAAAGGTGTCTCAGACAAAATGATGGCGGAAGTAGATGATTACGTTGAGATTCCCATGTATGGATTTTCAGAAAGTTTTAATATCTCGGTTGCGTCTGCCGTTGTAATGAATAGGATTTGCACTAGGGTGCGTGAAGAGGGCATAGCACCAGGACTGAGTGAAGACGAGAAACAATTTCTCAGACTACAATGGGGATTTAGATCTGTAAAATTTGCCGAAGAAATCTTAAAAAGAAACGGCCTTGAAATGCCAATAGAAAAATGAGCCAACATGTGCCGGGAAAGTTGAGGGTAGACACATTAGGGCTTTTAAAAATCGCTCTGCCGATTTCCATCGGTACGTTCGTTCAATTTTTAGTTCTGCTTACCGATAATTATTTCCTTGCTCGCGTTGGTGAGTCAGCTATAAATGGGGCGGGCAATGCTGGACTGGTGTATCTGACATTTGGAATGGTGATTTTCGGGAGCGCCACTGGGATACAGATTTTAGTTGCAAGGAGACACGGAGAGGGTAATGATGCAATGCAAATTAGGACCGGACGTATGGGTTGGGTTATTAATTTAGGAATGGGAGTGATAATGCTTGGCATATTGTTGGTCTTGAATCGAGGCTTACTCGGAGGACTGATATCGAACGATGAGGTTCGTGGAGTTTTCGAGCCGTATTTAGGAACTCGTATTTGGGGATTTATACCTTTTGGGATCACCTTTGCTATAACGGCATACTGGACGGGACTCGCTAGAACTCAGCTCCTACTTGCTGTCAGCTTAACTACAGCTTTTACTAACCTCATCCTCGATTACTCATGGATTGATGGGAACTTAGGCTTCGAAGCTATGGGGTATATCGGAGCCGCTCGAGCATCACTAACGGCTGAGATAACTGGTCTTTTAATTGCTGTTGCCCTAATGCTAAAGGTAGAACCTCGTTTTTTCAAACTTCCGAAGCGACCCGATGGTGAGGTTATTCGTGCATGGGGGGCAATATCTGGACCGCTGATGGGCCAACTTTTGATTACTGTCGGAACTTGGACTTCATTCTTCTTCTTCGTAGAGAAAGTAGGGTCAACCGAACTTAAGATTTCTCACATAGGCCGTAACGCCTTTATGCTAGCCTTCGTTGTTGCTTCAGGCATAGCCCAAACAACCAGAACTGTAATATCCCAACTTATTGGCTCCGGCCGCAATTCTGAACTCATATCAGTAGTAAAGAGATTAGGACTAATAAACATAATAGGTGTCTTAATTATGACGCACGGATTTATTCTATATCCCAACACAATTGCAAGCATCTTCTTTGATGACCCAATAGATATAGAAAGTATGGCAAAGACTTTTTCCACCCTCTTTATCGCCGTTATAGGATTTTCTATTACGACGCTATTCCTCGCAACACTTGAAGGTGCAGGAGGAACTAAACGCGCTTTCATAATTGAAATAATAGCAGCAGGATGCTATATATGCGCTGCCAGCTACCTTACTTCTGAGTATAACGGACAGTATTTCCCCATCGAGGTTATTTGGCGTGTAGAATGGGTGTACTTTACACTAATAGGAATAGGAAGCTATCTAATGCTTAGAAACGGGATGTGGAAGAAGGGGCTGGAATCTTTGAGTGAAGTGAAAGAGTAAGAAATGAAAAAGTTGAGAATAGTATATTTAGGAACGCCGGAATTTGCCGCGACGTGCTTGGAGACATTATTGAATGGCAGGCACGAAGTTGTCGGAGTAGTTACAGCTCCAGATCGAGAGAGTGGACGTGGGCGTATAATTACTCAGTCAGACGTGAAAAAAATCGCGCTTGAGAGGGGCTTACCCATCGCTCAGCCGGAGCGCCTTCGTTCAGAGGAATTCCTTGATCTATTAAAGGGGTGGAATGCTGATTTAGGTGTGGTAGTGGCATTTAGGATGTTGCCCGAGGTGGTTTGGTCTATGCCTGAGATGGGGACTGTAAACCTGCACGGCTCTCTGCTGCCCCAATTCCGTGGAGCCGCACCTATTCAGAGAGCTATAATGGCTGGCGCGACAGAAAGTGGCGCCACCACCTTCCTCCTCACGGAAGATATCGATATGGGAGACATGCTCGGTCAAGTGGTAGTTCCGATAGGCCCCAACGAAAACGCTGGTTCTCTCCACGACCGCATCCTCGAAAGTGGAAAAAATTTGCTTGCAAAAACCGTAGACGATATAGCTGATGGTGTTGCGCGAGCTATTCCACAGTCAGATGTTATTTCTGAATTAAATGTCGATATCCTCGATGCCCACAAACTTTTTAAGGAAGATAGAAAAATTTCATGGTTGCGCTCTGCAGCAGACTTACATAACCATATTCGTGGCCTTGCCCCCTACCCTGGGGCTTTCACGACTTTACCTGACGCCCCGGATGCACCTGTGAAAATTCTTGAGGCTCAGGTTATTAATGACCGTTCAGGTGAATTGGAAGCGGGAGAAATTTCAATTCATGAAGGACGTCTGTTTGTCGGGTGTGGAAAACCTGTCCAGGATAGTGAAAACGGCACACTTGAAATACTTCGCATACAACCCCCTGGTAAGGGCGCCATGGATGCAGGCTCATATCTCCGGGGCCTGCGAGATGAAATTGCTAGATTTACAGTCTAAGCATTGTATCTTGTGAATATGAAAAAATGTTTGCTGGTTTTCTTAGGTTTTATTCTAATTTTTCCACTGCAATATTCAGCCCAAACTTTCCCACTTCCCTCCCCTACGTTCGGCCCGGCCTTCCTTCAAAGTGAGGTTGCTGTAGTTGAGGTCTTTCTCGAACCAGAGGATTGGGATTACATTCTTCATCCCGATAATGAGCAAAGCAATGTAGAACATCCCGCGACTTTTATTTACACTTCTGTTGCGGGATCAGATACTATGTAC
>JABISU010000310.1 GCA_018700255.1 Flavobacteriales bacterium
CCGATGACAGTCATTTCCGCCACCTCATTTGCCACTTTTCTTTGCTTGTAACAAATAGCCATATCCACTCCCAACTTTTTTGCGTAAGAACTTGCACGCTTTGTACCCCCTGTGTCTGGTGTTGCGATGCAAATGTTCGATATGTCTAAGTTATCCTTAATGTGCTTAAGAAAAACTGTTGAGCCATATAGGTGATCAACAGGAACTTCGAAGAATCCTTGGATTTGATCTGCGTGGAGATCCATTGTGATAACACGATCAACACCAGCTGCCATAAGCATATTAGCTACGAGTTTGGCTCCAATAGCAACCCTTGGCTTATCTTTTCTATCCTGACGCGCCATTCCGAAGTAAGGCATTACAGCGATAATGCGCTTAGCGCTGGCTCTTTTAGCTGCGTCTATTAAAAGCAAAAGTTCGAAAAGATTGTCAGAAGGCGGAACTGTCGATTGAACTATGACAACCACTTTCCCGCGTACTGTTTCCTCAATGCTTACTGAGAATTCACCATCAGAAAACTTTGTTGTCTTTGAATCAACAAGTTCAGAACCGTATGCCTTAGCTACACGTTTACCGAAATCAAAAGATTCAGTACCTGCAAGTATTTTAATCATTTCTGACACGAGAGACCTGTTTAGGGGGCGCAAATATACGGATAAGTAGGTTCTAATTAACCCTCAGGAGCTATGAGTTTAAAGCCTTTCCCGTGAATATTCAGTATTTCAATCCTCTCATCCTCTTTTAGGTGTTTGCGAAGCTTTGCAATGTAAACATCCATGCTTCTTCCATTAAAGTAATTGGCATCACCCCAAATTGCTGCAAGAGCATGGTTTCTCTCTAACAGACCATTGCGTTTTCTAACGAGTAAAAATAGGAGCTCATTCTCTTTTGTAGTAAGTCGATATATCTCACCGTCAAGATTTAATTGCTGGATATTGTAGTCGAAATCAAACTTTCCCACCTTGTATTTTGTCACCTCTTCTCCTGCCTGAGGAAGAGACGCAGTCCTTCTTAAAATAGCCTGAACTCTCACAAGTAGTTCTTCCATTGAAAATGGCTTAGTCATGTAGTCGTCTGCTCCTACTTTAAAACCTTCAAGCGTGTCTTCTTTCTGTCCTCTTGCGGAGAGAAATAAGATGGGAATATGCTTGCTTTCGTGTCGGATTTCAGTTGCCACCTCGAAGCCGTCTTTTCGGGGCATCATAACGTCTAGTATGATGAAATCGAATGTACCTCTGTGAAATTGTTTAACCCCCTCAACTCCATCTTGAGCCCATGTAGTTTCGTATCCTTTCGCCTTGAGGTAGTCGGAAAGTAATTTACCTAGATTAGGGTCGTCCTCACAAAGTAGGACTCGTATAGGTGATGTGCTCATTTTAAGTTAGAATCAAATTTCAATATTAATACGAATGTACTTCCTTTATCAGATTCGCTTTCGACATAAATGTGTCCGCCATGTCTTTCAATTACAGTTTTCACGTAACTCAGACCTAGACCAAACCCTTTTACATCGTGAACGTTTCCAGTAGGAACTCGAAACAATCTGTCAAATACCTTGCCAATGTATTCCTTAGGAATTCCAACCCCGTTATCTTTCACTAGCAACTCCACACCATCTTCTGTTTGGTTAGATATAATTTCAATCTGAGCCCCATCTGGAGAGTACTTAATGGCGTTGTCTAAGAGATTGAAAATAACGTTGGTGATATGAATTTTATCAGCACGGATTATAGGATTCGGGGCTTTTAGAGAAAGCTCAACTTTCCCACCTTGCTTTCGTATTTGCATCGCGACATTTCGAACAACATCCTTTATTACATCGTGAATGTTTAGATCAACGGGGTAAAGTTTGAGAGACTTTGAATCTGAGAGACTGGCCTGAAGCACCTTTTCTACAAGAACTCCAAGCCTTTTATTTTCCCCTCGTATCATTGAAATGTAATAGTTCTTTTGCTCTTCATTAAGATCTAAATCGGAATCACCTAACGCTTCACCAGCAAGCCCTATTGTTGAGATAGGGGTTTTTAATTCGTGGGTGAGGTTATTCATTAACTCTCGTCTTATTCTAACTAATTTCTTAGATTTTATTACGGAACGCATTACGTAAGCCAAGCTTATCGCAATGAACAAGAGCATCACTCCTGATAGCACAAAAGCTCCTACTATAGATTTTATGAGATGGTGCCCTAAGTCGGGGAAGTACACGCGTAATTGGAGCGGGCCAAGACCTACAGAGTATCCTTTGTCAACGAGCTCATCGCGATAAACTTCACTTCGCTCGTCCAGATAGGCGGGTTGACCATATCTGTCGAACGCACCGAAAACGACACTTGTTTCGATTCCATGCTCAATTAAAGAAAGCGAGAGAAGCGAATCCATTGGAAGAGTTTCCATTCTAAGTAAGATGGCTCTAGATTGGCGTTGCATACCATCAACGATAAGATGATCTCCTTGATCCTCACTTTCGTGATCAATTTCGAGAGATGCGAAATCGGCTTCAACTAAGATCCAATGAGAAACTGTATTTAGTAACTGCTCAACACTTTGGTCAAAAATCTTCTTTTGTAAGTCCAATGATGTTTTTAACCACTTAACCTGTATAAGGCTGATAAACAACACAGCAACTGCAATTGCACCAATTAGCCATGATATTTTAATCCCTCGCATTGCCGCAAATTACGCTTTCAATCAGCAATAATTCAGTGATCAATTAAAAGTACCCTAAATTTTAGAAAGGATTAACAATTACGCTTCTTACCTTCGCTTTCGTGATACCTAAAGAGACAGTCGAATTAATACACCAAACCGCCGTCATAGAAGACGTCATTGGTGATTACGTAGAGTTAAAAAAACAAGGCAGCAGCTATAGAGGCCTTAGCCCCTTTACGAACGAAAAAACACCTTCTTTTTATGTTGTTCCAAGCAAGGGGATTTTTAAATGTTTTAGCTCGGGAAAGGGAGGTTCACTCGCTACATTTTTAATGGAGCAAGAAAAGGTGAGTTACCCAGAAGCCCTTAGAATTATGGCAAAACGCTATAATATCGAAATTGAGGAGAGAGAGCAAAGTCCTGAAGAGATAGCTGCTGCAAGTGAAAAAGACAGCTTGGGAGCGCTTGTTGTTTGGGCTCAAAAATGGCTTAAAGACCAACTACACAACACCGAAGAAGGAAAGGCGATAGGACTTAGCTACTTCAAGAATCGGGGATTCAGAGATGAAACTCTCGAGAAATACGATATAGGATTCTGTCCCGATGGCTGGGAGGTCATGACTACCGCTGCGTTGGAGGCTGGATACACAAAAGAACGCCTAATAGCCACTGGATTAGGAAAGGAGAAAAGTAGTGATGGGAAGTTATTTGACTTCTTCCACGGGAGGGTTATGTTTCCCATTAAAGACGTCACCGGAAGGGTAATAGGATTCGGCGGAAGGACGCTAAAGACGGAAAAAAAAATAGCTAAATACTTCAATAGTCCTCAAAGTGAACTGTACGACAAGTCGCGCGCGTTGTATGGGATCCACGCCGCCAAACCTCATATTAGTAAGGAGGATATGTGCTTGTTAGTCGAGGGGTATACCGATGTGATGGCCATGAGTCAATGTGGTGTTGAAAATGTGGTTTCTTCAAGCGGGACAGCTCTAACAGGAGGCCAAATTCACCTCATTCGTCGTTTCACAAGAAACGTCACCGTTCTTTTTGATGGAGATAGAGCGGGTATGGCCGCGGCTCTTCGCGGAATTGACATTCTACTTTCAGAAGGCATGAACGTAAAGGTCGTGACCTTCCCTGACGGTGAGGATCCAGATAGTTACTCAAAGAAGGTTAGCTCTACAGAGCTTCAGAAGCATGTGCGCGAAGACGCCCAGGATTTTCTGGCCTTTAAGTCAGATTTACTTAGCGAGGAAGCGGGTGACGACCCCTTAAAAAGATCAGAATTGGTTCACAGTATTGTGACGACCATTGCCTGCGTTCAAGATGCAATTCAAAGATCAATCTATATTCAAACTATAGCAGCTCGATTAAAACTACCAGAGGATTTACTTCAAGGAGAGGTGGCGAAAGAGCTACAAAAGCGACTAGTCCAAGAATCGAAACGCTCAAAACAGTTTCAAAAACCTACAATACCCAGTCAAACATCTTCCCCCAGCGCACCATTCCCAGGTGATACTTTTGCAACTCAGGTAGAAGATGATTTGGCGCCGGGGATTCCTGCTAGAGTTCGCGCTAAGAGAGATATTTTAGAGGATAATCTTATACGATTACTGCTTGAACATGGTGAATCTATGGTAGAAGTAGAAATTGAGGTGGAAGATGAAAAAGAGACGGAAGGCCAAGAAGAATCAGTGAAAGAATCCGTTTATACTAAAGTTACCTTTGCAGAACTGTTAGTTCACCGAATGGAAACACATCAGCTAGCTATGGAGGGGGATTCCACACAATTTATTTTATCTAAATATATTGAAAGTTTGGATGAAGGAGCTCTACCAACTTCCGCTTCGTTTTTTACCGATGCATCCCCTGAAGTCCAAAGTAAAGCTGCCAACAGCCTAATTCATAAGTACAGCCTCAGCGAGAATTGGGAGAACAAACATCATATCTTTTCTGTAGTAGAAGAAGACGTTCTCGAAGAATCATTATCGTCCGCTACAACTAGATTACTGTTGTTTGATGTACAACGTAATATAGATAAAGTAATCCAAGCTCTTGCTTTAAAAGATGTTTCTGCAGATGAAACAACAAGACTTCTAAGAGAGAAAATATCACTTGACAGAATGGTAAAAGACCTAAACTCTTCTCTTGGAGTTGTAATACTTCCCAAATGATTAACGAATTTCTTTCAAAAAGCCTACAGTTTGGAACATATGATTTAAGTGTTCAAGAAGTTTTAGAAGTAATTCTTGCAGTTTTTGTGGGAAGATTTTTGATTTATGTGACTAAGAAAACGCTTAGTAAATTTGCAAAAACCAGAAGATTAGACGAGGGCCGTAGGTTTTTAATTTTCCGTCTTGCGAGAACATTTATCTACATCATTACGATTTTCATTGTGTCGGATATTTTCGGTTTTAACCTTACCGTAATTTGGGCGGGTTCCGCGGCTTTATTGGTGGGTGTGGGGATTGGTCTTCAAAGCTTCTTCAACGACGTTATTTCGGGGTTTGTTCTTCTATTTGAGGGAGGCGTCAGGGTGGGAGATGAGTTAGAAGTAGGAGGCGATTTAGTTAGGGTAAAGAATATAGCATTGCGAGCCACTAGTGTGGAAACGGTTTGTGGAGACCTTGTCGTAATGCCTAACTCTAAGATTGCGGGAGACTCGGTTCGTAACCTAACTCAGGGGCAGAGTACCACTCGTATAAGTGTGGAAGTCGGCGTGGCTTACGGAAGTGATGTTAAGATTGTTTCAGACATTCTTTTTTATTCTATGCAAGTCCAAACCCAAGTCGTTCAAACTCCCAAGCCTATAGTTATCTTTAAATCATTTGGCGATTCTTCCCTGGTTTTCGAAGTCCGTGGATGGGTAAAATCTCCTTGGGATAGAAAGTTAATTGAGAGTGATGTTCGCTTTAAAATCGATGCTGCTTTCAGAGAAAACGACATTACGATTCCATTCCCTCAAAGAGACGTACACGTTCACACGAATTTGTGAACCCGAATATCACGTAAGTGTAAATTCAAAGTAGATTTTCCTCGGAAAGTGTTTCTAGCGAGTGTAAAAACCAAGTCAAAGGATCTCCAAGCTCTCACCTCATCTATTCTTTCTCCCATTCCGAATCCTATAGCTTCAAATCTATGAAGTGGGTTTTCAGCAGATTGAACAACAAGCTTTAAGTGCCGACCTCCATGACCTACCGTTCTTGGAGGTATGGCAGTCACCACCCCCTCAGCCATAAATACAGGAACCTCATTACATGGCCCAAATGGCCCCAATCGCTCAAACTCCTTGTACATTGTAGGGTTTAATTCGTTTAGATTAATAGGCATATGGAAGGAGACTGTGGGCTTGGGGATATGACCTTCTGTTTGGGCTGCAATTGCAGCATTTAGCTCTAACGTAAAAGCATTCATATTTTCCTTACGAATAGTTAAACCTGCAGCCATAGGGTGCCCTCCGAATTGTTCAATAAGATGCCTGCACTTTTCGAAAGCCTCATGAATATCTATTCCGGGCACACTACGCGCACTACCTGTTAGGACTTCATTCTCCTCAGAAAGTACAATTGTAGGGCAATACCGCTGTTCAACAAGCCTACTTGCGACAATCCCCAATACTCCTCTATGCCAACCCTCGCCATGTACAATTGTGCAAGACCTGCCAGGTGGCTGTTCTGCCATCAGAGCAATCGCCTCCTCAGTCAAATCTTCATCGATGTCTCGCCTTGCCTGATTCATGGTTTCTAACTGACTCGCCAACTCAAGCGCGCTACCCTCATCGTTTGCCATTAGAAGCTTGGCCGCGGTTAATGCGTGACCTACACGACCAGCAGCATTGATTCTGGGGCCTAAGCTGAAACTCATATCTCTGACGGTTTTAGGAGCTTCTTCAATTCCTGCCACTTGAAGCATAGCCCTAATTCCCGGTCTCATATGCTCTCTTAAGTTGAGCATTCCGTGGTAAGCCATAATTCTATTCTCACCAGTAATATCGACCAAGTCTGCCCCTATGCTTAAAGCCAATAGATCTAAATGATCATAGACTGAATCCATCGTAAGCCCAATGTAAGGTATAAGCGCAGATAACATTTTGAAAGCTACGCCCGCACCTGAGAGTTCTTTAAAAGGATATTCACATCCTGGTTGTTTCGGGTTAAGTAGCGCAAAACAATTGGGAAGTTCATCAGCTGGGAGATGGTGATCACAGACTATCGTATCTATCCCGAAACTTGCGGCATATTCTAAAGCTTCAAAATCTTTGGTCCCACAATCTAACGTAATAAGGATTGTACATCCAGACTTCCGAGCCCTATCCACTCCGTCTTTAGAAACCCCATATCCTTCTTGATACCTCATAGGGATATAGGGCACTATCTGGACATTTAAACCTTCTAAAAAAGCTGAAACCATCGCAACAGAAGTAGTGCCGTCAACATCATAATCACCATAAACCATGATGCGCTCACCTTTATTTATAGCCTTATTTAACCTTTTTACGGCTTTTTCCATGTTTAACATGGTCTCCGGGTCGTGCAAGTCCTCAAGCTTGGGCCGCATGAAATTTTCAGCATCAGCAAGAGTGGTAACCCCACGCTGCACAAGGATTTGTGCAACCATATAGGTTAACCCAGTCTCCTCACACAAGTCTTTTACAGCCTTTTTTTTAGGAGATTCAGCCGCTTTCCATTTGAGATTATCCATCTATATGATTCTATTCCTATCTTTGAGCACATGTTTTTACGGCACGTCGAAAATACGCATAGAAAACACTCACAATGAAACTGCACCTATCTTCTTTCAATACTTTTGTTACTTTCCTCTTCGCTGTCTCGTTTTTAGCATCTTGTAGTGGATGTTTAAATGATGACAATCTTATCGGTGAGAATTGTTACGATGGCGAGTTAAATAACGGCGAAGAACTCATCGATTGCGGTGGAACTATTTGCGACCCTTGCGACCCATGTGAAAATGACCTGTGGGACGCTCTTTTAGGTGAGCAATGGGTTGATTGTGGCGGAGAATGTGGCCCCTGTGACCCTTCATTCAATGGTCAGCTTGATCCAGGTGAACTTGGAATTGACTGTGGTTGCGATGGTTGCCCAGCTTGCCCTGAGCTATGTGGTGATGGTTTACCAAACGGATTTGAAGAAGGCGTTGATTGTGGAGGCCCTAACTGTGACCCATGTCCAACATGCA
>JABISU010000014.1 GCA_018700255.1 Flavobacteriales bacterium
AAGTACCGCCAGAGATACTTTGGTCTGTGGGTCCAGAAGTTCCAGAACAATCAGCACTCTCATGGTTAAAATAGTAAACCCAAGTGTTAGGCGTTCCGATGCAATGGTTAGCAGTTAGGAAGTAAGGTGTTGCGTCATTCGCAGTATTGTTAACGAGTGAACCTGTGCAGTAAGCGTATCCACCGTTTACGATAAGTGCTACAGAACGTTTTTCAGTCTGCCAATCGGCACCCTCAGGGCAGTTTACATTTACATTACATGCTCCAGAGTTTCCAAAAGGTCCCATTCTGCTTGTCATTTCTTCAACAATAGCGTCTTGGTGGTTTAATAAAGAACGGTAGCCGTGAACGACTGTACCTATTTCAATTGAACCAAGACCATGAGAAGCTGGTGACTCGTGGTACTCAAGAATCATTCTTGAACCATCTAGGACTCCCAATGATAGGCCGCCCCACTCTTTATTGTTTTCCTGAGTGAATGATCCTAAGAAAGCCGTTCTATCTGAGTTGTAAATATATAGAGCCGCTTCTCCAGGAAGATCGAAAGTAGAAAGCATAAAGCTCACACTTAGAGCTTCTGGGCAATTAACACCTAATCTCCAAACATGGTCTCCGTTTTCAAATGTCCATGTTCCTGAATTTTCAAGGTTGTATACTACTTCTCTTTCTAAACCAAATCTCCAAGGAGCATCTTTAAATTGATCAGTGACTGCATCTTCAGCAGCAGCAGCAACTACATCAACAACAGGCATGCTTTTAACTTCAAAAGTTGGATTATAAGTTGCGTCATCCCAATTTACAGGGAAGCCACCGTGAGAAATTTGCGCAAGACTTACTGTAGTAGCAAGAGCAGCAAATAAGAGCGAAATTATGTTTTTACAATGGTTCATGTTAATATAATGTTAAAGCAATTTTATTATTGATAGTCTAGACGTCTAAAGATACAATAAGTTGCATGAGTCTAGATAATAAACTACATTGTAGAAATATAATTCAATGAGTATATATGACATGCGCATAAAGTATGAACATACAAATGCAATTTATTAGAGTTTTTATCTTGTTCTGCATAATGTCGGTTATCGTCATAAATGTAAAGTCTCAATTAATAGATGTGTCGTGTGATCTGCAATTGCCTACAGATCATACAGGAGGATTATTAGGAACAGGAGTTAGTTATGCAGATTTCAATAATGATGATATTGATGATTTAACCTTTGGTCATCATGCTGGCCAATTAAGATTTTTTCAAGGCTTTATTGATGAAACTGGCGCTGGGTTTCAAGAGGTGACATTAAATATCTCAAATTCCCAATCTGAAGCAAAAGCTGTTTTATGGGCAGATATTGATAATGATGGAGATCAAGATTTCCTAGTTACTAATCGAATTGCTCCAAATAAGCTATGGAGAAATGATGGGGGTATGCAATTTACAGATATTTCCGAATTTTCCGAAATTTCTCAAGATAACACGAAGAGTTATGGAGCTTCTTTTGGTGACTTTAACAATGATGGTTTCATCGATTTGTATATCTGTAATTACCACACAAATGTTGATTTCTTCACAAATGAACTATATCAAAATAATGGTAATGGAACATTTACTAATGTCACAGTAATCGCTGGTGTAGGAAATGGTTTAGCCCAATCCCTTCAATCTACATTTATTGATATTAACCAAGACGGTCATCTTGATTTACATGTTATTAATGATAGAGTAGATTGTCCAAATGTATTTTATAAGAATAACGGTGATGGGACCTTTACTGACATGGCTATGATTTGGGGGGTTAATTTGACTATTTTAGCTATGAGTTCTTCTTTCGGTGACTATGATAGGGATGGTGATATGGATCTTTATGTTTCGAATGGAAGTAATGGTAATTCTTTATTGAGAAATGATCTAAAGACAATTGATTTATTTGTAGAGGTTTCAGCACAAGAGAATGTTGAGGTAGGCCAAATATGTTGGGGTGCAAGCTGGTTCGATCACAATAACGATACATGGCCCGATCTTTATGTCGCATCAGGGACTTCTGCTTATACGGAGGTCCCAGATGTTTTTGATGATTATGGATATCAACCTAATCAGTTTTTTGTGAATCAAGGGACCCCCCCTATGATAAACGCTTCTTCATCTACACCGTTGAATGATCAATTTTCTTTCGCCGTTGCTACTGGCGACTATAACAACGACGGCTTCCCAGACATCGTGTCTCATCAAATCGGTGCTCATGCGATAGTTTTAGCAGGAACGCCAAACGATAATCACTACTTAAAAATAAGACCCCAGGGAGTAACTGTTAATCGCGATGCAATCGGTGCAATAATTGAAGTTTTTCACTCGGGTGGTGTTGAGATGAATGTTGTATTTTGTGGGGATAAGTATTTAGCCCAAAACTCCCGCCACCTTCACTTTGGTCTCGGCACAAGTGCTCAAATTGATTCAGTAGTAGTTCAATGGCCAGGAGGGGAGGGAGAGGTGTTTACTGGCATCGCAATTGACACATCTATAGTTTTAATAGAAGGCTCATCACTTGATGGTGGGACAAATGATGAATGTCCTGATCCTTGGAGTTTCTGTGGAATTGGCACCATTTGGGATGAAGCTTCTGAAACTTGTATTTCAATCTTTACAGAAGATGTGTGTCCGTCAGACTTAAATAACGATGGCATCACAAATGTTCCTGATTTACTTGAATTATTAATTAATTTCGGCACAATTTGCACTGACTAGTAGTAGGGCTTGGTAATTCATTTTGCCCACACGATATTCGCAATAACATAATAGATATGGGAAGAGCGTTTGAATTTCGTAAGGCAAGAAAAATGAAGAGGTGGGCAGCTATGTCTAAAATATTCTCTCGCTTAAATAAGGATATTATCATAGCAATTAAGGATGGCGGAAATGCAGATCCTGAGACAAATTCCACTCTAAGAGCTGTTTTACAAAACTGTAGAGCCGCAAATATGCCTAAGGATAACATCGCTCGTGCGATTAAAAAGGCAACGGATAAAGACACATCAGAATATAAGCAGGTTACTTTTGAAGGCTATGGACCACATGGAATAGCGTTTTTTGTTGAAACCGCTACTGACAATAACAACAGAACGGTTGCAAGTGTAAGGTCCGATTTTTCTCACAATGGCGGGAATTTAGGCACCACTGGAAATGTGGAATTCCTTTTCAATAGGGTGTGTTTCTTTAATATATCTTCTGAGGGCCAAGATTCGGATGATCTCGAGTTAGAACTTATCGATTGCGGTGCTGAAGAGATTGAGCAGGACGAAAGCACTTTCATCATTACTGCTTCGTTTGAATCATTTGGTGGGCTACAGAAGAAGCTTGAGGAAATGGAGCTGGAAATTATAGAGTCTGGATTTGATAGAGTTCCAACAACAACTTCTGATCTTGGAGAAGCAGAAACCCTTGAAGTAGAAAAACTTATTGAAAAACTCGAAGAAAATGATGATGTACAAAACGTGTTCCACACAATGTCCTCATCATCAGATGGTTAATTGCAGTTAATTTGATTGTAATAAACCGATCAAAGAGCACGATGAACCTGTTTTATTTAGTTATAATTATTTACTTAGGCCTAACTTCGCGCCATGGAAGGATTTGAGGTACGCCACCCAGGCACTTTAGTTGACGCGCTTACTATGCAAGGTGGTTATACAACTAGAACAAGGGCAAGAAAAGCTATTAAAAACGGGGCTGTGAAAGTTGAGGGTAATGTTGTTAGAATCCCTTCAACTGAAGTTGAACCAGGAATGAATGTGACCCACGATAGAGGCAGACGAACAGTTCGAAGCGCCTCATCATCTGGTGAAGAAGGCCCTCGCAGAACCAAGTTTGAAAGATCTGAACCCAAGTTCACGAAAAGCACTAAGCCTCCTTTTGATGTTGTTTTTGAAGATGATAACTTCCTTGCATACATAAAGCCTTCGGGATGGATTGTGGCTGCTCCGAATCCCAATGTTAGAACAGCTTACTCTAATATGAAGAATTGGTTAGAATACCAAAACCGTGGCAATCACGATTTACATTTTGTAAATAAGATTATGAAGGATGTGAGCGGAATCTGCTTAATTGCAAAAAACAGGGTTTGGCGTGAACATCTACAAGAAAACTGGAATGATTTCAGACAGGGAATCTATATTCTTGTTGAAGGACATCTCCCTCCGGATGACCAGTTAGAATGCAAAGAAGAGGATGGCGAACCAGTACAAGTTCAATATAGAACTATGCGAGCTACTCAGAAACATACCCTACTAAAAGTAGATGCTCCTATGGAAGCTGTTCACTTAATAATGCCATCACTAAGGCGCGAGGGTTGTATTATTATAGGAAAAGGTAAAACGGCGCCAGATCCATTGAAGAGAGAAGGTGTGCATATGTTCGCTCTTGAAGTTACTGGCCCCAAAGGAGAGGAAATTATGATTAAGTCCAGAGTTCCTAGAGAATTCTTAGGTCTTATGAAAGGAGGTGATGTACCTAAGCCTGG
>JABISU010000013.1 GCA_018700255.1 Flavobacteriales bacterium
CCATGTCAACAATGTAAGTCGTTATCATTATCACAATGTCCCGATAGATTACTTTACAAATGACTTAGGCATCTCTGGCACCGATCACTCACCTTTATTAGGTTATGCCGCGGATGGATTCCCTATTTATTACAAGTATCTATACACAAATCCTATGAATTCTATGGGTGGTATATCTGAATTTCAAAGCGATTATCAATTAAAATCTGGAACCCGACCGGGTGATGGAATTACAGCTCCAGATGGTATTTATGATGGAACATATTTTCAGGATTACGAACAAATCCCAGCTCAATCTGAATTAGATGAATGTGGTGGGAGATATGGGGTCACCCCAGAATATCCAGATGGGATATATTATTATGTACTTACAGATAATTGGCCATACATACCTAGATGTTTAAAAGGGAATTTCATTGATAATACCTTTAAAATTGGCCCCAACTGTCCACCTTCAGCCTCAGCTACAGATTGTGCGACATCATCCATAATGAATACTCAAGGTGCCATGTATGGAAATGCTTTAAACATATCCATTGATTCTACTAGCTCACTGTTAAACCTTAATATTGCTGAGAACTTAGTTGACAAAGTGATAGGAATAGTTATTTACCTCCCTTCTGGTCAAATTGTTTTTTCATCAAAGGCTTATCAAGAACATATTCAAACGGCACATCTATCTGAAGGAATATATTATGTACAAGTTAATATGGGACAGGATCAAGTGACTAAAAAATTCATCATTCAATGACAACATTCATAGCTTTCATAATGCTAACATTAACTACCAACTTTCATGTTGGGGAGTTGGCTGAATATTACATTTCGCAAGAAGGGAGCTCATTACAGATGAAGGTAGTACTTGAGAAAGCCGATATATTAAGTTTAGATTTCAAACCAGATTGTGATATTCACAAAACGACTGCACTATGTATATCTAAGCATATTTCAGAAAACCTAACATTAGAAGTGAATAATAAATTACTCCAGTTTGAATTAGGAGATTCATACACGGAACATAATCACCTAATACTATTATTTACTGGAGAACTTCTGGATGAGAAGGTGAAGAGTTTAAACATTAAAAATAATTGTTTCTACAAATATTATAAAGACTATCGAAATAGGATTATTTTAGATGTTGATCGATTCCAAGGATCTTATTTGCTTACAGCTGAGAATAATTCTATTTATATAAAAAACTCTCCAGTAGAATAGGTCGTTGCTTGGCCACCAACAATAACTCGGTCTGATTCGTCCCTACAAGACAATTCCCCGCCTCTTATAGAAAGTTGTAATGCCTGTAGATTTTTCTTTGAAAGTCGCGCAGACCAAAAAGGTATTAATGTGACTTAGAATGTTTACTATATCGTATTTTATTGAGGTTGTGCTTTTTATTTATACGATTGACTTTAAAGATAGAGAGATGGAGATTAAAAGTAAGGCATCTTCAGATCACTAATTATTATATAATTGAGGTTATAATTTTCTACCTTTATGCGCTATATGAAATACACGCTTTTACTCCTCCTTTTCTCCCCGCTATTCATCTTCTCTCAAGAAACTTTGTATGAGACTTTAGATCATGATGGTCTCACCCGTGAATATGTGATTCATATCCCACCTGGTTATAACGCGGATACTCCAGTACCTCTTATGTTCAGCCTTCATGGGTACACTTCTAACAACGATTTTAATTTGTTATATACGGGATTTAACTCTATTGCCGACACTGCGAACTTCATCGTTGTGTATCCTCTGGGCACAACCTATCTAGGAGCTACGCATTGGAATGTAGGAGGTTTCACAGCCGGTAGTCCAATCGATGATGTGGGTTTCCTAGAAACTTTGATAGATGAGGTTTCAAGTAACTATAGTATTAACCCTGACAGAGTTTACAGTACTGGTATGTCTAACGGAGGGTATATGAGCTTCCTTCTTGCTTGCCAAATCAGTTCCAAGATTGCTGCCATAGCTTCTGTAACGGGCTCTATGACGCCATTAACGTATAACGAGTGCGACCCAGATCACCCCACTCCAGTGTTACAAATACATGGCACGACTGACGGAACAGTTCCTTATGAAGGAGGTGCTGGCTGGTCGGAATCTATACCTGATGTTCTAGATTACTGGATAAACCACAACAACTGTGACACAGAAGCGACCGTCACACCGTTTGAAGACATCGACTCTAGTGACGGATCTACGGCGGAACATTACCTTTGGAATTCAGGGGATAACGGCGTCACAACCGAGCATATTAAAGTAACAGGAGGGGGACACGATTGGCCTGGAGCTTGGGGGAATATGGATATAAATGCCAGTATTGAAGTTTGGAAATTCTTTATGCGATTCGATATCAACGGCAACCTTGATTCTTCAGTCAACGAAGTTGTTGAAATTGATCACGAGAGGACACTCCTGAAGGTCGTTGACATCCTAGGTCGAGAGACCAGAGAGGTGAAAAATCAGATGCTGTTTTACATCTTTTCAGACGGAACTACGGAGAAAATATTTTTTACGGAGTAATCTTGTAAGTCAATCGCAATAGACAAGGCTTCAATATTCCCCTCGGAAATAGATCTTCCACCGATTTTCTTTGTCATACAAGATTAAACATAGGCAGTAAATGAATCGTACGCATCAAACAGATACAGAAGAAAGGTTCAATTCCATCTCTCATGGAATTACTGCTCTGGCTGCAATAGTGGGTTTCGTGATATTAGTAATCCTTGGAAATTCTTCTGAGAAGAGTTACACGCTTTTTAGTTCAATTATTTATGGTTTAAGTCTGGTTTCTCTCTATACTTTTTCGACGTTATATCATGGTTTAAGAAATGAAAAGGCAAAGAAAGTATTTCATATTCTTGACCATTGTGGGATATATCTACTCATTGCGGGGTCGTATACACCTGTACTTTTAGTTTCTATTGGTGGAACAACCGGCTGGGTGATCTTCGGAGTACAGTGGACGGTTGCATTAATTGGTATTGTAATGAAAATCTTCTATACTGGAAAATTCGACAATATTTCAACTCTTATTTATGCAATTATGGGATGGATGATTGTGATTAAATGGCAGGTGCTTGTAGACTCTATTCCCAGTGCGGCATTAACTCTTTTACTTGCTGGCGGTATTTCATATACTGTCGGTATCATCTTTTATTTGATTGGAACAAGGATAAAGTTCTCACATTTTTTGTGGCATTTGTTTGTGATTGCGGGTAGCTTGTTGCATTACATTATGATCGTTGAATATGTAATAGTATAATTAGCGAATTATTGTTCTGCTGATATATCTTCACGGTCATGAATAACATAAGTGATTTATATGATTCAAAAAATTAACAAACTCAATTTATTCATCGCTTTTCTTGCTGTATTTGCACTTATTCAGTTTAAGGTGATCGATAAATCGCCGATTGAGATTAATCCAGAATCGGACTTCTTAATCATCGAACAAGCTCCAAAGGAGGTGGTAGAATTAATACAAACATCTTGCTACGATTGTCATTCTAACCTGACAACTTACCCTTGGTACAGTAATATAGCACCCGTGAGTTGGTGGTTAAAGGGGCATATAGATAAAGGCAGAGGTAAATTAAATTTTTCTGAATGGGATAGTTACTCAATAGAGGAAAGTGACACTTTAAAAGTCAAGAGTGCTGATATGATAGAAAAGAAATGGATGCCCATTTTAACATATAAAATCATTCACAAAGAATCGAGGTTGAGCGACGAACAGAGAGCTCTGCTTATAGGTTGGTTAAAAAAGTAATCTTCCACCCATTTAGAATATATATTTGGGAACCATGAAACAATTCTTTAACGGCCTTTTTTTCGTTGTCATATTGATGATGGCGATAGACACCCAAGCCCAAACCTTCGTTGTCCAACCTTACCTTCAAGATGCCACACCCAATTCGATAAGGATTATGTGGGAAACTTCCGCAGGGGAAGAGTCGGTAGTAATGTGGGGGCTAGAGGAGACCCTTGGGATTTACACTATCGGAACTTCATTTAGCTCTGTAGGGTCTGCCATGATGCACGAGGTTGAGATTACGGGGTTAGAAAGGTTTACAACGTATTACTATCGAGCTGTAACAGGGCAGGCAAGTTCTCAGATTCAGTCATTTAAAACACCGCCTTTTGCTTCAGATGAACAGTCCTTTAGATTTGTTGCGATGAGCGATATGCAGAAAAGCAGTGCCGACCCGCTTAAGTACGATGAGGTAATACACGATGGAGTTTTAGATTATTTAGAACAGAATCTTACAGGTGTAGCATCTGAGGATTTGGCGCTTGTATTGATTCCAGGTGACCTTGTGGATTCAGGAAATTCATATTATCAATGGGAGGAGGATTTTTTTCAGTATTCTGCAGACCTATTCGGCAAAGTGCCCGTATACCCAGTATTGGGAAATCACGAAACGAATACACAATATTATTTCCAGTACTTCCATCTACCTGAGAATGGTACGGATGGATATGAAGAGCACTGGTGGTGGAAGGATTATGGAAATGTGAGGTTTATAGGCCTTGATTCTAATTGGCCATACGATGGGGATGTTCAGTTAGAGTGGTTAGATGGTGTTTTAGAAAACTCATGCCAAACCGATTCTATCGACTTTGTGTTTGCGGAACTACACCATCCCTATAAATCTGAGCTTTGGACTCCCGGGGAGAGTGATTTTACTGGAAGTGTCGTTGCGAAAATGGAAGCTTTTTCTGAAGCTTGTGGGAAACCGAGCATACACTTTTTTGGCCATACCCACGGATATTCAAGAGGTCAGTCGAGAGATCATAAACACCTTTGGATTAACGTGGCTACTGCTGGTGGCGCGATAGATTATTGGGGAGATTGGCCTCAACTAGATTACGATGAATTCTCCGTGACTGAAGACGATTGGGGATTTGTACTTGTGGAAGTAGAGGCAGGAGATGAACCCAAATTTTCTGTAAAAAGGTTAAGTAGAGGAGATGGGGATGTGGATTTAGATAACGCATTAATCGATAGCTTTTCAGTGAGTAAAACAGATTATATAATCACAACGCCCACAACGATTTATCCCGTAGATCTTCAGGTAACTCCCGAGTGTGTTATCCTTCGTGGATCATCTTTTGAAATAGAAGAGATGCACGGAGCGTCTCATTGGCAGGTGACTGAAACTTCAGGAGAGTATAGCGATCCCATTGGTGAGGTTTGGGAACAATTTGAAAACTTATATTTTAATGTAGACACCCAAGAGGGAGAGCTTATTACAGAAGAGTATATGTGGGGCATGCCAGAGAACACACAATTGTGGTGGAGGGTAAGATACAGAGATAAGGAGTTAAATTGGAGTGACTGGAGTGATGAAGCAGCTTTCTCAACGGGGATATCTCCTATGGGTGAGAACTTGCTGGAAAACCCGGGAGCTGAGCAGGGGATGAGTGTGTGGGTGATAGACCAAGGCATTTGTGAAGCGATGCTTGCAGGAGATTGTGCCGGAACAAATCCCAATTCTGGAGAATATTATTTCTGTGTTGGGGGTCTGTGTACAGAAAGCGCAGTAGCAATCATGCACCAAGACATTGATGTAACCTCATATTCAGATTCTATTGATTTGGGAGTGCTAGAGGTAAGCTTCGGGGCAATGATGTCTGACTGGAGCGGGGCTGATCTCCCTGAGATGCGCTTGCGATTTTTAACCTTAGGTGGTGTTGAAATAGGCAGTACTGATTACTATGAGGGACCCTATACAAGTTGGACTTTTGTGGGGGATAATCTCGAAGTGCCGGCATTAACTCGTATTATCAGATGCGAACTCAAAGGAACCCGCAATGAAGGAACAGACAATGATTCATACTTCGATGATGTTTTTGTAAAAGTGGGGAGCCAAACTTTATGCGAGGATGTCCCAGCGAATCTCAACTCAATATCTCCCCAAGTCACGACTCTGCATTCTTCTCCCAATCCTGCAATTGATGAAGTAGCGATTAATCTAGGCACACTTTCAGGTGACGGTCTTCAAGTCAGGGTGTTCGATTCTGCTGGTAGAAAAGTTATGCCTGAAGTGAAGATTATGTCAGAGAAAGTCATTATAAATAGAGGGAATTTATCAAACGGAAACTACCATGTGTTGATTATAAATCAAGACGGAAAGTCAGGCCGTGTGTCGTTTGTATTTGAATAAAGGACGGGTTAGAATTGTTCTTAATCTAATTACTGTCGTAAATTTAGGCATGCTTTCAAATAATCATATCTCTTCTCTGATTTTTGGTTTTGCTAGTATTTTCGTTTTGACGACTACTTTTGCGCAACACACCCCCCAAACAACATACAAGATTGCAACAGAGTCATATCAGTGGGCTCAACTCATGTACGAAAACCCCAAGGAGGTTGAAGAGATACGAGCAGGATATGAAACATGGCGTTTAGCTAATCCAGAAACAAAGAATCAACACTCTCAATACTATAAGAGGTGGTTGCGTCAAGTTCAATGGCCCATAAATAAGCCAAGCGATGCGTACCTAGAAATATCTACCACAGCGAATGTTTCTAATTCAGGGAATTGGACTCAGCAAGGTCCCTGGCATTACGACCCAGAAGTAGCGATGTACTTCCAAGTCCAATCCCCGGGTGCTTGCCATGTTTACACTGTAGAACAAGCCCCATCCAACCCTGATATCGTTTATTGCGGTACTGCAACTGCGGGGATGTATAGATCTGAAAACAAAGGGTTAAATTGGGATTTAATCTCGGGAGATCTTCCTGTCACAGGAGTCTATAGCATCGCAATATCACCTTCTGATGCAGATCTAATTTTTCTTGGATCTAGCAATGGTAATCTATACAAATCTAATAATGGCGGGATGACCTGGAATGTGTGTGGAAACCAGGCTTACCAGTCTTCTTCTAGATGGTACAGAACCGTCGTGTTTTATGAAAATAGCATCCTGGCCGCGACAAATGATGGCCTTTGGCTGTCAGAAGATTTGGGAGATTCCATGCAATTAATTCAGGCAGGAGAATTTATGGAACTAGAACAACACCCCACAGATCCATCCGTTTTATATACAGTAAAACTTCAGGGTTCAGAAACGATATTTATGAAATCTATCGATGGAGGTCTAAGTTTTTCTAATTCTGGAGTGGGGGTTGGATGGCCCACCATTGGAGGAGGGAGTGAGCAAAAAAGAACAGAGATCTCTGTGTCGATTGCTGAACCTGATGCAGTTTATGCTCTTGCTGCTGGGTCAACACCTGATGGTGGGGGCCTTTATGGATATTATGTCTCTCACGACGCGGGATCCACATTTGAAATGGCTTGTTGCGGAGATAACCCTGGAGGTCCGTGGGAAGCAGGATCTAATCCAAACATACTGGGATGGGGAGAAGATGGCTCTAGCGATGGAGGTCAATATTACTACGATCTTGCATTAGGTGCTTCTCCTACTGATCCCAACAAGCAGTTTGCTGCTGGGATATGTGTTTGGCGTACAGAGTCAGCAGGGGCTTCATGGGATCTGAATGCTCACTGGGTGACTTGGGCAGGAGAGTTCACTGCTGATAGATATACTCACGCTGATGTACATGACGTGAAATTTTTTACCCAAGAAGACGGATCTGTAGATATGTGGGTGGCTTCTGATGGCGGGCTTTACTACTCTGCGGATGAGGGAGATAATATTGAACCAAGAATGTACGGTTTACATGGAACAGATTTCTGGGGATGGCAAGCTGGTTGGCGTGAAAGTGAAGTGATGGTGGGGGGAACATACCACAACGGAACGTTGATTAGAAATGGAGATTTATATGCCTTCGGAAACCCCGACAATGGTGCTGCTTCCGACAGCAGTGGAGGATGGTTAGCAGAGCTGGCGGGAGATAATTACAGAGGGTTTGTTAATCCTGGTGACCCGACTGTAGGATATGCTGATAACGGTGCTTTCGGATACACTGAAGATAGATTTGAAAGGATTTCGGGGCTTGCTTTCGACGATTCGAAAGTTCCAAACGCCTCATATTGGTTCGGAGAGGTAGGTAACTTTGAGTGGGATCCCACTTGTTACAACAGGTTCTACTCACCAGTGGGTTCAGAACTCTGGAGAACTAATAATGGCGGTGTGTCATGGGAACTCATCCATGACTTCGGTGGAGAAAAAATTGTATCTGTTCAGGTTTCACCTGCTGATAAGAATAGGATTTACATCAGCCATAAATACAGTGGTTCTAGCTGGAGAATACACCGCTCAACAGATGGGGGTATGACTTGGTATAATGTCAGTCTAATCAATTCTGAATCAAACTATAACTCGAATAAGGCTATTTACTTGGATACTGATGGAACGAATCCTGACAGACTCTTCGCCATACTTCTAGGTACTCAAGACGGATATCAAGTTTTCGAAAGCCAAAATGCTGGTGATACATGGCAAAACCTGACTACCGCTACCCTGAATGATGAGCACGTTATTTCTATTGCTCACCAACGAGGTACAGAAGGAGGACTTTACTTAGGTACGACACGCGCGGTATATTATCGTGATGATTCGATGACAGATTGGGAGCTGTTTAACTCAGGCCTCCCAGTAATAACCCCTGCTACCTTTCTTCAACCAGACTATTGTGGAGGAACGATTAGGACTGCTGGCTCTAGGAGTGTGCATGAAAGTCCTTTCTATTCACCATCTGAGGTGCAAGCTTCATTTATGGCTGATAGAACCTCACTCAACTTAGCGACTCCATGTGATTCTCCTCCGATTCATTTTTCAGACGTTAGCGTTGTAAGATGTGAGGGAGCACAATATATATGGGAATTTGAAGGAGGAGTGCCTAACAGCGCAACAGGTCCTGAAGCTTATGTGTACTATGAAAATGCTGGTGCATTTGACGTCACATTGACGGTCATTAACTCTGAGGGTAACCAAGATAGTATCACATGGGAGGATTTAATATCCGTAACAAACGAAGGGGTGGTTGAGGATACTGGTTTTTCAGAGGATTTCGACGGAGATGCTTTCCCTCCTGATCATTGGAGAATGGAAACTCCTGGTCACGCATGGGAGCATGCATACGACTTACAAAACGCAAGCAATGGCGTCGCGCAATTCCCGAATTATTGGGTAAATACGAACGGTGCTCACGATATGCTCATTACTCCTGGATTTAATCCTACATATATTGAAACTGTTAGTTTCGACTATGCACACATGAAGTATTCTAGCTACGTAGATGGTTTGCAGGTCGTTGGGAAGCTTTCCGGCGAAGAAGAGTGGACAGTGTTATGGGAGAGGTATGGGGATTATTTAAGTGTTCCTGGTTGCTATACTTGGTTTTGGTATGATACTGGAGGTTCAATAGCTTGGGAAAACGTACTTATAAATGTCCCTGATTATTGGGCCAATTCTGATGCAAGTTGTGCTGAGATTGCCTTTGTAAATGTTGGGGGATATGGCAATCATATTTGGATAGACAACTTCCTTGTCGAAGGAACAATTGATTGTTCCGCTGATTTAAATAATGACAACAGCATTACAGTTTCAGACTTACTGTTGGTTTTATCTGAATTTGGGTGTTTGATAAGTTGTGAGGATACGGATGTTAATGGCGATGGTTTGACTTCTGTGTCAGATTTGTTAGAAATATTGTCGGTATTTGGAACCATTTGTAATTAACGATTATTTAAGATGTTCTAAAGACGTATTCATTATTTCACAACTAAATTGCCTCTTCAATAAGTCAATTATTAAATGAAAAATATTTTACTAAGCGTTTTATTCACTTGTATCACAATATTAACTTTCGGTCAATCTTTCAATGGTTTTGCACTTTATAATGCGCAGGGTTCAAACACCACATATTTGATTGATGAAAGCCTTAATATTGCTCATACTTGGAACATGTCCACAGAGTGTAATTACACGGTACAATTAAAAGAAAACGGGAATTTAGTTCGTGGAACTAAATATAACGGTAATCAATTTGGCGGTGCAGCTGATGCTGGCAGGGTACAAGAAATAGACCCATTAGGTAATATCGTTTGGGATTATATTTATTCTGACTCGGAACACTTAAGTCATCATGATCTTACATTAGTTGGTGACAATGTTTTACTAACTGCTTGGGAGATAAAGTCTGCTTCTCAAATTAACGCTGCGGGATATGATAATGCTGATTCTGAGAAATGGCCAACACATTTTGTTGAATTAGCTCCCGACGGAAATGGTGGAGCTGATATTGTATGGGAGTGGCATATTTGGGACCATTTGTGCCAGGATACAGATTCAAGCAAGCCAAACTATACTTCAGACATATCTGACCACCCTGAACTCATTGATATCAATATGATACAGCAAATGGGCGGCCCAGGGGGTGGAGGTGGACCAGGAGGAGGAGAAGGAGATTGGTTTCACGTTAATGGAGTTGATTACAATGAGGATTTAGACCAAATCTGTTTTTCTTCAAGATTTGCTTCTGAGATATATATAATTGATCATAGCACTACTACAGAAGAGGCTGCTTCACACGAAGGAGGAAATTCTGGAATGGGAGGCGATATTATATATAGATGGGGAAACCCCTCTAATTATGGCATGACAGGCCCTCAGGTAATACCAAATGCAGTACATGACGCTAGGTGGATTACTGATGACGGGAGACCAAACGGCGGTTTCTTACAGATTTTCAATAATAGCGGACAAAGTGCTAATCAATCTACTATCGATGGTATCGATGCTATTATAGACCCCGAGACAGGTTACAATTATATTTTAAACCCTGGTGAGCCATACGGCCCTGCCTCATACACAACTAGGTATGTCTGTGCATATTCTGCTAGTGGACAGTCTGCATCTGATAGAATGTCTAATGGAAATATCTACGTTAATGCTTCAGGAGGTCAAGGTGGATCAGGTGTTATGTATGAAGTGAATGCAGCTGGGAATATAGTTTGGGGCCCCTATAATTCTCAGACTCCAAAAGGATTTAGATATGAATGTGATTATCCTGGGATAATAGCTCTGGAGCAGTATATCAATACATCTACTAGTTCTTGCTTCACCTCGTCGATTACTGAAGTTGAAGAATCGTTTTTAATTTATCCAAATCCCACTTCTGGTTTAATTAATATTGATTTAAGCAGCTTAAATCATAATTTTATAGAGTTCTCTGTGACAAATATTTCAGGGCAAGAAATTCACAGGGAATTGGTAAATAACAATAAGAACATTCAATTGAATTTACAGGATTATTCTGAAGGACTTTATTTTATTAATCTTATTAATAGTAAAGGGGAGACCTACGCAAAACGGATTTCTTATATCAAGTAAATGATTTTTCGATTCGTTTTTTATATATCAACGGCTCTATTTTCAGCAAGTCTCTTTTCTCAAAGTGAGTTTTATGAGACTGATAATATCAGGGAGATTCATATTGATTTTTATGATGAAAATTGGGATCACCTATTAGACAGTTTATATGTAGAAGGTGAGGGCGGTAGAATATTAGCGAACATAGAAATTGATGGCAGCACCTATTATAGCGTCGGAGTTCGGTACAAAGGATACAGCTCAGTAAGTGTTAACTACACTAAGAATCCTTTTAATATTAAACTCGATTACGTTATTGAGGATCAAAATCATGAGGGAATTGACAAGATCAAGCTGTCGAACGTAATTCAAGACCCATCATTTCTTAGAGAAGCTCTCTCATATGAAGTATGTAGAAAATACATGCCCTCTTCTAATGCTAATTTTGCTAATCTCTATATAGATGGAGTATTGTGGGGCTTATATTCAAATGTAGAGGCTGTAAATAAAGAGTTTTTAATAGACCGTTTTGGAAGTAAGTATTCCTCATTCTTTAAGTGTAACCCCGAGGATTTAAATATTCAGATAGGAGGGGAGAACTCTAATTTAAGTAACACCCACGGTACAGATAGCATGGATTATATTCCTTACTATGACATAGAATCAGACTATGGATGGGGAGATTTATATCATTTAATTGACACACTCAATAATTTTCAAGAGGACATCGATAAGGTTTTGAATGTAGATAGAACCTTGTGGATGCATGCTTTGAATTATAGCATTATAAACTTTGATTCCTATATCGGTTATGGCCAGAATTATTATTTGTATTTAGACCAAGCAAATCAGTTCAACCCCATAATTTGGGATTTAAATATGTCTTTTGGAAGTTTCAGACTTACAGATGCGTCCCAACTTTTCTATAACGGGTTTGATATCAACCAAGCCCAAACCATGGACCCCCTTATTCATCATGAATATGTGTCGGTAGCTCCAAGGCCACTATTGACAAATCTATTTGAATCTGAAAGGAATCGTAAGATGTACCTAGCACATATTAGGACTATTATGGAAGAGAATTTTGTAAATCAAGAATATTATTATCGCGGTCAGACACTTAGCGACATGATATATCAGGATGTTCTGAATGACACAAATAAGTTCTATTCGAATGATGATTTCATTAACAATCTTACGAATCAAGTTTCTATAATTACTTCGATATGTCCCGGCATTACTCAACTAATGGATGTGCGCTCAGAGTATTTGTCCTCTTATACTGGATATTCAGGAGAGCCCACGATTTCAAATATTTCCTATAGTTCAGAGGGCGATATTTTCAGCAACGACCTATGGATTAATGCCGAAGTCGATGATGCAACTTATGCAAGAGTGTCATATAGGTTTGGCAATAACCAAAGGTTTAATTCTATTCAAATGTTTGATGATGGAAATAATAATGATGGTAGTGCTGGTGATGGAATTTATGGTTGTAAAATAGAAAATTGTAGCAACTCTATTGATTATTATTTGTATGCTGATAACGATTCTTCAGGTGTTTTCTCTCCTGCCAGAGCGGCATACGAATTCTATAATATTAGATCTAATATCTCTAACGGAGATTTAGTAATTAATGAATTGATGTCAAATAATGTCAGTATTGCTTCTGATCCTAGTGGAAATTATGAAGACTGGATTGAGCTATATAACACAACGGAGTTTCCGATTTCTACAAATGGACTCTATTTGTCGGATAATCAGGATGATTTGTTAAAATGGGATTTGCCAAATCATATGATTCCTGCATTTGGGTACTATGTGATTTGGGCTGATGAGGATGGTGATCAGGGTGAGGAACACGCAAACTTTCAACTGTCAAATCTCGGAGAAAACATCAGCTTGTGTAATTCAGATAGTACTGTGATAGATTCTGTTGCATATCAAATGCAAAACATCGATATCTCGTACGCAAGATTTCCCAATGGATTTGGGGATTTTACGATGCTTCCTCCTACATTTAATTCATCAAATGATATTATTCCATATACAGTGTCAGAGCAAGCTGAAAGTCCTTTAATAGTTTCTCCTAATCCATTTAAAAATCAACTAAACATCAGCTCTAGTGGTAGCTATTCTATTATTGATATATATGGAAAAGAAGTAATGAATGGTTCTGATGAAGTAATTTACACTTCTGACTGGGCTCCCGGAGTCTATTTCATACAGAAGATCAATTACCCTAATGATGCTTTTAAAGCGTTGAAAATTAAATAATTATGAAAAAATTTTCGTTGGTTATAATATGTTTTTTCGCTTTTTCCCAATTAGACGGTCAAGAAATTACAAACTACACAACATCAGAAGGCCTGTTAGATAATTTCGTTGAATGTCTCGATGTTGATTCTGATGATAATATTTGGTTTGGCACATCTATTGGATTGCAAATGTTCGATGGAGAAAGCTGGATAGCCTACAATACTACAGATTATCCTGGTATGGTGCACGATAATATTAAGGTCATCCGAGCAATGAACAACGGAGATATTTGGATTGGGACTGATTATGGCGCCTGTAGATTTGATGGATTAAGTTGGACAACTTTTGATAATACGAATGGCCTCAATCATAATATCGTTCAAAGTATTGATGAAGATGAAAATGGCATTATCTGGATTGGTACTATGACGGGGGTTTCTTATTTCGATGGGGCAGAGTGGGGTGTTTTCGGTGCCCCAGATTTACATTGGAGCGGAGTAAACGTCACAGTATCTGAATCAGCTGAGAACTTATGGTTAGGCTCTCCTTTAGGCGGGATCTCTCTATACGATGGAGATTCCTTCACTACATATTTCACACCTTCGGATGGCTTGGTTTCTCCCAATGTAACAGATTTACTAATAGATGATGAGGGTAATAAATGGATAGGTACTGATGCTGGGATATCTGTTTTAGATGCTTCTAACATCAATATTGCTCAATATACTCAGATGTATCAGTTACCTCCTCCTGACACATTGAATCAGGTTGTTGATTTAGCGATGGATTCTGAGGGGAGAATCTGGGCAGGTATTTATGTGGGATATTTAGGTGTTGGTGGTGTAGCAATGTTGGATGGTAATGAATGGATTAATTATGATGAGAGTGATGGCTTAATAGGCCAAAATATTCGAGGTATTGAAATTGACTCTTTTGATAACGTTTGGGTCGCAACGGGTACAGGTGTTTCAAAAATCGGGAGTCAAACTAGCAATATTTATAATATAGAAGAAAGTGCAATTTCAATATATCCTAATCCTAGTTACGGGAAATTCACTATATCTCTAGGAGGTCTTTTTCAACCCACGACTATTTGTGTATATGACAATCAAGGCCGAGCGATTCAAAACAAACGATTTCTCAATTCAAGTGAAGTAGATATTGAAATACAAGGAGAACCCGGTACATATTTAATTCAATTTATGAGTGGGGACCAGTCTGAAATCATTGAGATGGTCCCTGTAATAAAACTATAAACTGAGTTGGTATTAGTTTTTCTTCTGAAAGGTCTTTGCTAGGTAAACAATGTCACCGTTGGAAAAGGCGTTGTGTATTTTAGACCCTTTTACTCCTGAGAACTCACGAAAAGATCCACGCAATAGAAAAGGGACATGCTGTGAGATCATCTTCATTTTTCTGTCGTGAAGACTATCTAGAGCACGGATCACATCTGGCGAGATGACCCTCTCAGTCTTACATTCCCAATCTGGAAGATCTAGCATTTTCATAGCTTCAGAAACTTTCGCTTTTGGCCTAAAATCCACCCAACTAAACCAACCTCCCGGCTTCAAAACTCGCATCACTTCCTTGAAAAATAATTCAGGATCCCCGTAGCAGTGAGATGATTCCACATTAATAACTGCATCAAATGAATCATTTGAAAAATCTAACTTCTCAGCATCTCCTTGGGTAAATGTTAGAGTCTTAGAATCATTATACTTATTATTGGCCAAATCAACTGCATTCTGGGAATAGTCTAACCCCACCATAGAATCAGGCTTGTGATAATGGTTAACAAACGCAGCTCCTCCACCTCTTCCAGACCCTATTTCTAAGACCTTAAGGCCATTAATAGGAATCGCTGATACAGCTGTGTCATAGAGCTGAATAAACATCCTGTTTGCCTCATCTTTTTCCTCTAATACGGTATTCTTTGAGGGGTCCTTATCTTCAAAGCCATAGTTCATAAAAGACCATTCCTCTTCATGTCCACTCTTAGCCAATCGTTGATACCACCATTTCCAGAACGCCTTTTGTGTTCTAGGAGACAATTTCATTAATGATAGAAATAAATGCGTCATTAGATGTTAGTTATTGTTACTCTGTAAATCGAGAACGTCGAAGATACGTGTTTCAGTGTAGCAAATTCTAGCTACTCAATGTAGCCAAACAACTTTTCGACTACCGTCAGATAACAAAGCAATGTTAAACTGTCCTGGAATTGGCCCGTTATGTAACTGACGTCCTAACAGATCATACCAAACTTCTATTTCAGGACTAGTAAGAACTTCATTATTATTCAATTCAACTACAGTTGTTGAAGGATCTGACCATGTGATTGGATAGGTGCACACTACTACTGGAGATCCCGCAAAAAAATGATTTACTAGATTAAGTTGACCAGAAAATGGAGAGGGTAAATCCGATGGCAAAATAAGGTAACGTGTTTCATCCATGAAAGGCCCTATACCATAGACATTTGGAGCAGAGCTCAACTCTTCTGCAGCAACAACCTCACCTTCATCGTCAATCAATTGAAATCCCGAGTACGGAAACGTATAGCTTGTAGAAAATATCGACGACATTGATATCGTGACTACACCCGAACCGCCTGATTCAGGTTGGATAACTGCAAGAATAGAGACAATTATAGAATCACAAAGTTCACTTGGGTTTTCCCCTCCTGAAGGGCATTCGGATTCACATTCTTCTAAGGTCCAAAAAGGCACGACTCCACCACATCCACCCCATGTAAACTCAGCACAAGACTGTGTGTCCTGGTTGAAATAATAAGCAGGTATAGCTGCAAAACATGGTCCAGGGTTGGGCTCTAAATCACAAGGCGATTGCGCTAAGCCTAGACTACCATTGATTACTAATAGGATTAATGTCGAGAGTCGTAATATGTTATTCATGATATTAATAACTTCAAAAATATGGTAATATATGTATAATATTCGCTCGTTCTCGATTGGTTAATTTTACCATATGAAAAAAATCTACGTATTTCTATATGTGATGGGAGGTATTTCATTACTTCTAGGTGTGTTGCTTTACATTTTTATGCAGACATCTGCAACAGATTACAATTTTGAAATTTCTTCATCTGACATCGGCAGTGATGTCAGAATCGTTTTCGATGATATGGCCGTGCCTCATATTTATGCTCAATCTGAGATAGACGCGATGTACGCACTTGGATATGTGCATGCTTCAGAGAGATTGTGGCAGATGGATCTACTACGCCGTGCGGGTGGGGGAGAGCTTTCTGAGCTCCTTGGAGAGGATATGATAGAAAATGACAGGTATTTAAGGACCCTCGGCATGAGGAAGGCAGCAATTAAAGATGCAGCCGAGTTTGATAAGACTTCTTCTGAAAAAACGAAGATTGCTGCCCTTGCATATTTAAAAGGAATCAATACATTTATAGATGAGGAGAAATATCCTATTGAGTATAAGATATTAGGTGCTATTCCTCAGGAGTTCGAAGTTGTGGATATGTACAAAACCGCTGGTTTTATGGCTTATAGCTTTGCAATTCATATTAAAACTGAGCCAATAGTGGATTGGATAAAAACTAACTTCGATTCGACTTACTTAGCAGACATCGCTGTCGGAGTTAAGGGATTCACGAAAATCCCAACTCAAAATGCTTCTGTCGATATCACAACTTTCTCAGATTTGGCAAATCGCCTAGATGAGAATTTACCTGTATCCCAATTTATAGGTTCGAATTCTTGGGTAATATCCGGATCTAAGACCAAATCTGGAGAAGTATTATTTTGTAATGACACCCATATGAAGTACTCATCGCCATCAGTTTGGTATGAAGCACATATACATACGCCTGAGTTAGAATATTATGGGAATCATATAGCTGGAGTACCATTCCCTCCGTTAGGACATACAAGAGAGAGAGCCTGGGGGATAACTATGTTTGTTAATGATGATGTGGATTTGTACAAGGAGACTATAGAAGGAGATCAGTATCTGCACGATGGTAAACTGTATGATTTGGAAGTTTCTAAGGAGATAATTCGAGTATCAGGGGGAGAAGATGTTGAGTTCGAGATAAGAAGCACAATGCATGGGCCTTTGATTGAAGACAGTGTTGCTTTATGGTGGACATATATGCAGTATCCCGAGAACTTAATACAGGAAGCCTTTTATGGTTTGTCTAGGTCAAATAGTATTGAAGAAATGCAACATGCAGCTTCTTTAGTTCACGCTCCAGGATTGAATATCATGTATGGAGATAATGAGGGGAATATAGCATGGTGGGCTGCTGCGAAATTGCCCATTAGATCTACTACAGCAGATTCAAAATCTATACAAGATGGATCACTTGCAGCGAACGAAATACTGGGGTGGTATGATTTTTCAAAAAACCCACAAACGGTAAATCCTGATAGGGGTTATATATACTCTACAAATAATTCTCCGGAGGAGGTAGAAGGAGTACATTATCCTGGATATTACTACGGAGGAAATACTAGGGGGGCATCAATAATGAAAGCGCTTTCTAGCGATAAATCTGATTGGACTATGAAAGACGCTCAGGCGATGCAAATGGCCACACATTCTCCGGTTTATGAAAGTAACTGTAGGATGATGTGCGAGTACGCATCGGATAATGAGTTCGAAGGTATTTATGCAGAATATTTCAATAAAATGCAGAATTGGAGAGGGACTCACGAAATCGAGGAGGTTGAACCTACTATTTATTACAGATGGATGCATGCTATAATTAAGGATGTTTTTAAAGATGAATTAGGTGCGGAGAAATATCTCACTTTCCGAGGCACCATTGTATGTGAGAACACATTACCGTTAGTACTTCAGAATGGTGATTCGCCATGGTGGGATGATAAGGGTACGGATGATATAGAATCTGCGTCGAATATTATTAAGAGAGCTTTCCGCGAAGCCATGGATGAAATTTCAGGCCAAAGGGGTTCCGATCCATCAAACTGGGAATATGGGAAAGTTCATCATCTCACCCATGAACACGCTATGGGAGAAGTCAAGATGTTAGCGGATATCTTTAATGTGGGGAGGTATGAAGTTCCTTCAGCAAAAGACGCCCTTTGTAAATATGAATTTAAACTCACGGATTCTGTGGATTTTGAAGTTTTTTCAGGTCCAGCTATGCGTGTCTCAATAGATTTCTCGGATGTAGATGCTTCAGAAAGTGTAATCCCGACAGGTCAATCAGGGAATGTTTTCAGCCCTTATTATGATAACCAAGCAGAAATGTATCACTCAGGAGAGTTCCGAAAGCAGCGAATGGATAAAGAGGAGATAGAAGAAGTGAAGATCGGAGAATCATTTATTAGAGCTAACTAAATAGAGAGCACAAATTTTATAATCTTGCGTACATGAAAGTAATAGTTTTAGGAGCAGGTCTTGTCGGTGCACCCATGGCTTTAGATCTAGCTAAGGGTTCAGAGTTTGAAGTAACTGTAGCTGATATTAGCCAAAAGAATTTAGATAAATTTAAGGACGGCAATATTGTGACTGTCGAGATGGATTTAGATAATAAGCAATCCATTTTTGAAGTAATAAGCGATCAGGATTTGGTCTTGAATGCAGTACCTGGGTTTATGGGTTATAGAACTATGGAGCGGATTCTAAGTGCCGGTAAAAATGTCGTCGATATCTCGTTCTTCCCTGAAGATGCTCTGGAGTTAGATGGGCTGGCAAAGAAAAATGGAGTTACTGCCATTGTGGATTGCGGTGTGGCCCCAGGTATGAGTAATATCCTACCAGGATACGTAGATTCAATTTTAGATAAAACAGACTCCATTCTCATTTATGTCGGAGGCCTCCCTAAGGTAAGAGAGCTTCCTTACGAATATAAAGCCGTATTTTCTCCCATAGATGTTATTGAAGAATATACTCGTCCTGCGCGTTATATAGAAAAGGGCGAACTGATTACAAAGCCCGCGTTATCAGAGCCTGAACTCCTTCAATTCGAAAAGGTAGGTACTCTTGAGTCGTTTAATAGCGACGGTATAAGATCTCTGGCAAAGACGATGTCCCATGTTCCTAACATTAAGGAGAAGACTCTACGTTACCCAGGACACATTAGAATTATGGAGATAATGCGAGAGGCAGGTTTTTTCAGTTCTGATACAGTAGATGTAAAAGGCGTTGAGATTCGACCAATAGATCTTACAGCTAAGCTTCTTTTTCCGCAGTGGGAACTTAAACCTGGAGAAGTGGACTACACGATAATGCGAATCGAAGTCGAGGGAGTTAAAGACGGCAAAAATGTGCGCCATACTTATTCTTTATTCGACGAGTATTGTCCTGAAACAAAGGTTCATAGCATGGCGAGAACAACAGGATATACTGCTACAATGGCTATCAGAATGCTTGCTGAAGGTTTATACGATGAGAAAGGCATTATCGTTCCTGAATTCATTGGAAAGAATCACAATTGTGTTAAGTTTATTCTTGATGGGCTTGCAGATCGAGGTGTTAATTATGAATTACTTATTGAATAATATAAAGATTTTATTGATGTAACTTTCAATCACAATGACGAAATCGGTACACAGACTATATCTTTTCACTATGGTTGCAATAGTTGTATTTGTAACTGCCTATATAAGTTATATCGGTTATTCATATTACAGTACGCCAGAGGTGGATAGGTTCTATCATGAGAACCACTCTTGGTTTGAGCCTAAAGGACTCTTCGGCCATGGAATTGGAGTCATAGGTACTTTTATGATTGCTTTCGGAGTCTGGATATACATAGCGAGAAAGAAGTACGGTTTTATGGAGAGGTACTTAAGGTTAAAATACTTACTTGAGTTTCATATTTTTCTATGCACTTTAGGTCCAATTTTAATTCTATTTCATACTTCTTTTAAGTTTGGGGGTATTGTAAGTATTGCTTTTTGGTCTATGGTGGCGGTTGTGTTTAGCGGAGTAGTGGGCAGATTCATTTATAACCAAATTCCTAGGAATATTGCTGGTGGAGAACTAGGGTTAGATCAAATTCAAAACCGACGCAGAACAATGTTAGAAGACTTAAAAGGAGGAGTAGTTTTTAAGGAATCTGAATTGAGTCAGCTAATGAATTTAGAGCTTTCGGGTTCGGATAGATGGGGATTGGCAAAAGAATTTTTGAAGAAAAGTAAAGCTAATAGGGCTAGTAAACGAGAGGTGATGGAGTTGTTGAGGGAGGAGAGAAGCCTTGCATCAAAAATCGCAAATTTGGAGGTAATGAAGAAGCTATTTAAATATTGGCACGTAATTCATAAACCGTTTGCCATAATTATGCTCTTTATCGTAATAATTCATGTAATAGTAACCGTAACAATGGGGTACACATGGATATTTTAATTGAGGAGTTAGCTATTTATGGTGCTACTATCTTTGTTTGTATAGCTATTGTGGTGTACTATTATAGTAGGGAGAAAAGGAAATCAAAAGAGGTGGCAGAAAAGGTGGCAGTGGCTAAGGAAGAGGGGCGGTTTGAACCTGTTTCACTTCATCCACACATAGATCTTACAAAATGTATTGGAAGTGGAGCTTGTATTACTTCATGTCCTGAGAAGGACATCTTAGGTATAGTTGATGGGATTGCAACTGTGATTAACGCTTCTAGTTGTATAGGTCATGGAGCGTGTTTTCATTCCTGCCCAGTTGAGGCTATCAGTTTGAGGATAGGTACTGAAACCAGAGGCGTAGAGCTGCCACATATTAAACCCAATTATGAAACAAATATCTCTGGCATCTATATCGCCGGCGAGTTAGGAGGGATGGGGTTAATTAAAAACAGTACCGAACAAGGTAAACAGGCCGTAGAGAGTATTGTGAAAAGTGGTAAGTATGACTCGAAAGAAACGGATACTCTAGATGTAGTAATTATCGGAGCGGGGCCAGCTGGGATCGCAGCGGCATTAAATTCAAAGAAGCACGGTATAAGTTTTGAAATTCTTGAGCAGGATTCACTTGGTGGAACAGTTTTTACATTTCCTAGAGCAAAAGTTGTTATGACCAAACCTATGGATCTGCCGTTTTTGGGAAAGGTTAAGCTTTACGATACAAGTAAAGATGAGTTGTTAAGTGTTTGGACAAAAGTCTTGGAAGAAAATAAAATTAAAGTAAGTGAAAACTCCAAGGTTGAATACATTACTCCTATTGAGTCAGGCTGTTTTAAGGTTGGTGTAAGTGGAGTTAACGAGCGTGAAGTGCTAGCTCGAAACGTGATTATTGCAATAGGAAGAAGAGGGTCACCTAGGAAATTAGGAGTTCCAGGAGAGGGATTGCAGAAAGTAGCATATAGATTACTAGAGCCAGAAAATATTTCCGGAAAGAAAATAATTATTGTTGGTGGGGGAGATTCTGCAGTAGAATCAGCAATGCTTCTTATGGAGGATAACGATGTGATTCTATCATACCGAAAAGACAAGTTTGCCAGAATAAAAGCAAATAACAGAACGGATATAATGAAGGCTATTGAAAATAAGAAGTTGAGAATGATTTACAACTCTAATGTAAAGGAAATTAAGATCAAAGAAATCACGTTAAGTATTAATGACGCTGAAGGAACGCAAAAGCATGAATCCTTTCCGAATGATCTCATTTTCATATTCGCAGGAGGAGAACTTCCTACAAAGTTCTTACAAAATGCGGGTGTTTCAGTTGAGAAAAAGTTTGGGAAAATCGTAAAAAAGTATTGAATCAAAGCCCTATAATTTGAAAAAACAATATGTCATATGGGTTTTGATTTTGAGTTGTTGCGGAACTCAATTATATGGGCAGTTATCGCCTGGTGATTTGTCTGAAGCACACAAACATCTTGAAGGGGTAGGGTTGTGTACTGAGTGTCATCTGCTTGGTGATAAAGTGACAGATCAAAGATGTCTAGATTGTCACGTTGAGATACAATCGTTAATAGATACTGATAGAGGGTATCATGTAAGTGTGGATGTTGAGGGCAAGAAGTGTGTTGACTGCCATAGCGAGCATCATGGGAGGTCGTTTGATTTATTCCGCCTTGATGAAAATAAATTTGATCATAATCTCACTGGTTATGAGCTAGAGGGTGAGCATTGGGTAATAGACTGCCGAGAATGTCATAAAGCAGATAATATTGCCAATCTAGATATAAAAAAATTGGATGAGACTTATTTAGGACTCGAAGAGGAATGTTTGAGTTGTCATGACGACTACCATCAAGAAACACTAGGGAATGATTGCATGGAGTGTCACAACTTTAAGAAATGGGACCCTGCCGAGCTATTCGATCACGAGGGGGCTGAGTTTAAACTTAGGGGCGCCCATAAAGAAGTAGATTGTTTAGAATGTCATGCAAAAGAGATTCGTAATAATCAAGAGTTTCAAGTATTTATAGGACTTGAATTCGGGAATTGTATAGATTGTCATGAAAACCCTCATAATGATAGCTTCAGCACAAACTGCACCGATTGCCATAATCAGTGGGCATGGAGCGATTTAAATTCGGGAGTCGAATTTGATCATGATATGACAGATTACCCTCTTTCAGGTCTTCACATAGGGGTTGATTGCCGAGAATGTCATACATCAGAACAGAACACAGACAAGATTGAATTTGCAGAATGTAGAGATTGTCATCAGGACTACCATAATAAACAGTTTACCAGTAGAGATGCTGATGCTGATTGTAATGACTGTCATAGTTTGGATATGCCATTTACAAGTACATTGTTTGGTCTAGAAGAACATCAAAAGTCAGAATATAAGTTAGAGGGAGCTCATGTTGCTACGCCTTGTTTTGCTTGTCATGTAAGCGAGGAAGAGAGATGGGAGTTCAGAGATATAGGCCAAACATGTGTGGAATGTCATGATAATATTCATCATGATATTATTTCTGAAAAGTTCTATCCTGATGAGGATTGTGCTAGTTGTCATTTTGTTGAAAGTTGGAGTATGGTAGAATTTGATCATACAACTACAAATTGGAATCTAGAAGGTGCACATGCAAGTGTCTCATGTAGGGAATGTCATTTTTCTGTAGTCAATCAAATTGAAAATTTTCAAGAATTTTATGGATTGAACTCAAAGTGTGTTTATTGTCATGAGGATGAACATGGTGGTCAGTTTGGTTTTGAATCCGACTGTACATTGTGTCATGGGACTGAGAAGGGATGGGGAGCAACAAACTTTAATCATAATGAAACGAATTTTCCGATAGATGGTGAACATAATGACGTAAATTGTTCTCAATGTCATAAATCTCGGCCTTTTGAAGGAGGAGTGGATCGTGTGGAATATAAAATCAAGAAATTTGAATGTATAGACTGTCACTCATAGTAGTGTGTTTAATGTGGCTTCTTACTTATTCGGAAGACTCTTCTGTACTTGCACAAACCCCTCATGGCACCTCACTGTCGATTGCATGTGAGGATTGTCATAATACAAGTGGGTGGGAGTATATTGGAGAGGGGGCAGTTTTTAAACACAATGAGGTGGGGTTTGATCTAGTTGATGGACATTCATATGTTGATTGTAAGAAATGCCATTCATCTTTAGTCTTTGATGAGGCTGAATCGGATTGTATATCCTGTCACACCGATGTGCATTCTATGTCTGTGGGAGATGATTGTGTACGATGCCACGATGAAAGAAATTGGTTAGTAAATAATATTCCTGAGCTACACGAAATGAATGGGTTCCCACTATTAGGACAACACAAACTAGCTTATTGCTCAGAATGTCATAAATCTGAAAGTCAACTTAGATGGGATTGGTTAGGAAATGATTGTATATCCTGTCATTTAGACGATTTCATGACTACAATTTCTCCTAATCACCAGCTATCAGATTTTTCGCAAGAATGTGCTGATTGTCATAGTCCTGGTGCGGAGAGTTGGGCTGGTGCGGAGAATTTTCATATGTTTTTCCCTCTTGAAGGAAAACATGATATTCACGATTGTGCTGAATGTCATTTAAGTGAAGATTATGATTCGGCTTCTCCAGAATGTGTGTCATGCCATATGGATGATTTTTTGGTTACGACTTCGCCTAACCATGAAGATTTGGGGTTTGGGACAGATTGTGCGAAATGTCATTTGGGCGACGACTGGGAGCCTGCACTTTTTCCTGATCACGACATGTTTCCTCTTGTTGGGAAACACGATATACAAGACTGCGCTGCTTGTCATGATGTGACCGACTACAGTAATATTTCCTCTGAATGTATTTTCTGTCATCAAGATGATTTCAATAATACAGATTCACCAAACCATGTTGAATCTGGTTTTAATGAGGAGTGTGTTCTTTGTCACACAGGAGATACATGGGATGAGGCAAGCTATGACCTGCACGATGATCTTTTCTTTCCGATTTTTTCTGGTGAGCACGAAGATGAATGGGATTCTTGTAATGAATGCCATCTAGGCCCGGATTACTCAACGTTTAGTTGTATTGATTGCCATGAACATGATAATCCAAGCCGACTAGCTCAGGATCATAGAGATGAAGATGACTACGTATATGAAAGCGAAGCATGTTATTCATGTCATCCTGACGGAGAAGAATAGGTATGAGTAGAAGGGTAAATATTGAAAAGACAATTCTTTTCGAGTTGTTTGGGATTTCTATTGTATTACTTTTCTCATGTTTTTCATCGGTCCATGCCCAAACATCATCTCTTATAGGTGAGGTTTCATTTGTTACTTCACAAAATATTTACCTCAGGTTCCAAAGCACTGAGAAAATGATAAAAGGGGATACGCTATTTATCCTTGATGAGGATATAGAAACTCCATGTCTAAGACTATTAGAGAAATCTTCAGTTTCTTGTGTAGCAGTGCGTTTAGGGGCTTGCAATCCAGAAAAAGGTGATGCGGTGATTTATAGGTATTCTGAAAGTGTCGATATTGAAAACGAAGATAATAACGAAGGCCTGAATGAAGATTCTGTTGATGAAAATCCAGAGTTGCTGATGGACTCCAGAAATAACATTACCCAAGAAATAGATGGCAGATTTTCAATTGCAAATTATACTACTTATGGATATGGAGATTCAAGATACACTAATGTAGCTCGTCTAGCTCTGGATATTGAAAATGTGGCTGGATCGAAATTATCATTTGAAAGCTATTCAAATTTCAGGCATGATGTAATAGGTGATTTAAGTGTTCATGAAGCTGTTTTAAGTTATGACTATGATTCTAGCATGACGATTAGTTTAGGTCGGCAGATAAGCCGTAGAATGTATTCTTTAGGCGCCACTGATGGTCTGCACATTGAAAAACGATTTAGGAAATATTTTGTGGGTATAGTTGCTGGTAGCAATCCTGATCCATATTCCTATTCTGTTAATACAGATATACTTCAATATGGAGTCAGTTTTGGGGTTTTTCATAATAGCCTGCAGTCAAGTACTACTTCATTTGGTTTTGTTGACAGAAGCTTCTTGGGTTCAACAGATCGTAGATATGCCTTTTTACAACATAATAGCCGTATAGGCAATAATCTGAGTGTTTATTCAAGTGCGGAGTTAGATCTATACGACGGAGCTCGGCTCAGAATGTTATACATGTCAGCTAATTATCGGGCTTCATCTAAATTGAGGTTCTCAGCATCAATAAATTTGAGAAAGAACTTAATTCTTTATGAATCATTCAATGAAGAATTAGAATCTTTGATTGCAAACGATCCGCTTAAGAGCAGCCTTAGATTAAGCTTAAGTTATAAAATTTCTGATAGATTGTATTCTGGGGCTCGATACAGTTTGCGCCATCAATCGGATGGGAATAATAGTTTTTCTAATTTCAGCGGATACCTAAATATTTCTGATTTTCTTGGAGGACGTCTGAGCAATAATTTTTCTGCAAACAGAAATGAGTATTTCCAGTATTACTCTGTTTCTACGCGTTTTTCACGACGCTTTTTAAATTCTAAACTTACAGTTTCACCAAATGCTAGGGCGCTAAGATATTCTTACTTCAATTTTGATGTTGATCCGATTAACCATCTCTATTTTGGTGTTGATTCTGACTACTATGTTAAAGATGGTTTAACTCTTAGCGCTTTATACGATTTTTCCTCCCGAAGTGGTGTACTGTTTCATAGATTTACAGTCAAAATCATTCAGCGCTTTTAATAATGAGTAAGTCTATTCTTTCAGGTGTTAAATTCCTAGTAATAAGCATATTAATATTTGGTTGTAGTGATGATGGTCAAGTCATCGAGGCGAAAGGAAGAGATTTTTCAACCACTGGAATTTTTACAGGGAATAAATCTGCAGAATCTTCTGACAGTGCATTTTTAAAGAGCGATTCATATAAAGTGAAAGCTTTAGAAGTGCTTCAAACTCCTAAATACTCATATCTAAAGGTAGAAGGCGAAGGAGACGGTTTAAGTGTGGGAGAACCATATTGGATAGCCACTTTGAAGAATGATTTTATCGTGGGCGAAGAATATATTTACACGGGTCGCTTGCTAAAGAAAGATTTCGAAAGCAAGGAGTTTAATAGAATATTTGATAAAATCTATTTGGTCTCCTTCATTGATAATGCAAATGGGTTAACCTCTATTAAATCAACGATTGAAGGTGTCGTGACCATTGCTGATATTGTTTCTGACCCGATGGGGTTCACAGGAAAGAAGGTGAAGGTGCATGGACAAGTTGTGAAAGTAAACGATGCTATAATGGACAGGAATTGGATTCATTTGGTAGATGGTTCAGCTGATGATTATGACTTTGTAATCACCTCCGATGTTAGCGTTCCTGTTGGTCATACAGTAGCATTTGAAGGTTTTATATCTACAAATAGAGATTTCGGTGCGGGATATAGGTATGAGCTACTTATGGAGGATGCGGTTACAATAAAATAAACTATATTGAAAAGACTTTTTTCTACTTCTTTTACCGGAATATATATCCTGGTCTTTGCTGTTTCTATTGGAGTAGCAACCTTTATAGAAAACGATTTCGGGACTAGTTCTGCAATGAAACTAGTATATCAAGCTCTGTGGTTTGAAGTATTGTTGACACTATTCTCCATAACTCTTGTAGTGAATGTGGTGAAATATAAAATGATTTCACAAAAGAGATGGCCTTTGGTTATATTTCATTTGTCAATGGTGATGATCCTCGTAGGAGCTGGAATCACAAGGTACTTTAGCTACGAAGGAACCATGCACATCCGAGAAGGCGAGTCTTCAAATACGATACTTTCTCGGGATACACATTTAAATTTCCAAGCTTCTTCTAATGGGAATATGTATGAATTCAGTGAGCCAGTTCTCTTTTCTTCAATAGGAAGTAACGCCTTCGATGAGAAGTATAATGTTGCAGGACGTTCAATTAGAGTTGAGGTTCAAGACATATTGCCAAACCCGACAAATGTCCTTGCTCAGTCATCTTCTGGCCAGCCTATTCTGAAAATTGTATATGGAGGAAGTGGATCTAGACAAGAGTTCTATATCGCAGAGGGCGAAAGAAGGACGCTTTTCGGGCTTAACTTCGATTTCAGCCAATCCATAGAAGATTCATCCGCCGTAGATTTTACAGATACACCGACAGATGTAAATATTTATTTTTCAGATGGCGAGCTTTTCTTTAAATCTCGTTCGAACCTCTCTGAGATGGTGATGCTAACCCAAACTCAGACAACTCTTTCTGCTACCCAAGTTTATCCACTAAAGCTAAGATCTCTATATGATAACGGTGACAAAGGTTTTGTTTTCGGAGATTTCCTGCCCTCTGGGGAGCTTAAGATGATAAGCACAGGCCGTAAGCTTGAAAATAGCTCTACAATTGGTGTAAACTTAAAAGTAACTATTGATGAGGTGGAGTTCGAACGATATGTCTTCGGTCGAAATGGAGGAGAGGGTCATGCAGAAGTTTTTAATGTTGAGGGTTTGGATTTTTCTGTCAGTTTTGGCTCTAAAAGAATCCAACTTCCTTTCAGTGTATATCTAAATGATTTTATTATGGACAGATACCCAGGGACAGACAGCCCTGAGTCTTATGCTAGTGAAGTAACTTTGATTGACGAAAGAAAGCAAGTCCGAGAAAATCACAGAATCTATATGAATCATGTCTTAGATCACGATGGTTTTAGATTCTTTCAATCGTCCTTCGATCAGGACGAACTAGGTACGTATCTAAGTGTGAACCATGATTACTGGGGTACCATTATTACATATTTTAGTTATGCATTTTTTACTTTGGGCCTTGTTTTAGTGTTCTTCAGTAAAAAGACTCGATTTTATATACTATCACAAAAATTAAAAACTCTTCAAGACAAGAGATTTATATTACTGCCTTTGATATGTGTTTCAAGTTTTATTTCCCAGCCTTATATCGCTCAGGAATCAATAAAGCCCATAATTCCTGAATTATATTATGTCGACAATGATCATGCTGAGTTATTTAATACTGTTATAGTCCAAGACTTTAAGGGGCGTATGAAACCTATGCAGACTCTTTCAAATGAGCTGCTGCGTAAGGTAACAGGAAAGTCTAATTATGGCGGTGTATCTGCAAGTACTACTATTTTATCTATGTATGCTGATGCTCAGACCTGGTATTCAGCTCCAATTGTTGGTTTTGGTAAACATGCTGGTATCGCTGAGATAATAGGTGTATCGTCAGATAATTTAGCCAGCTATAAGGATTTTTTCTTCGAAGATGGTTCGTATAAACTTAGCGGACAGATACGTGAAGTAACTGCTAAAAACCCTGTAGAGAGAGGGACTTATGATAAGCAGCTAATAAAAGTAGATGAGAGAGTAAACATAGTTGGGATGATATTCTCTGGTTCATTCTTCAAGGTTATTCCAATAGAAGGTGATGAGAATAATACTTGGGTAGGTGAGAGGTTCAGTAGAAAGAATTCAGATGAACTAACATCACCAATAGCCGAGTCGTTCTTCAGTACGTATCGCAGAGCACTTTTCGATGCAATCCAATTGTCTGAAAGCGGAGATTCTAATACAGGTTCTAGAATTTATGAGCTTTGCAATCAAATTATTTCTGAACTCAAGCAATACCAAACAGTTCACGGAGCTGCAGTTATTCCATCGAAATCGAGAATAGCTACTGAGATAGCTCTAAATAACTCTAACGTTTTTAATCGACTTGCACTCTACTATTTCTTACTTGGTATGTTGTTCTTAGGACTCCTGTTTTACTCGGTATTTTCTCCCGATGGACAGGCTAAAAATTTCATGATGGTTTTAGTTGCCCTAGTAGCTATAGGTTTCTTTTTCCATACTTCTGGGCTAGGTGCAAGATGGTATATTACAGGACGAGCTCCGTGGAGTAATGGATATGAATCCATGATTTATATTTCTTGGACTTCAGTTCTAGCGGGCTTAATATTCACTCGCAAGTCTTTGGGTGCTATGGCCGCTACGATGGTTCTTGGAGGCGCCATTCTTCTAATTTCGATGTTGAGTTATCTTGACCCTGAGATTACACCTCTCGTTCCTGTTCTTAAATCTTACTGGCTTACAATTCACGTTTCGCTTATCGCAGGATCATATGGTTTTCTTCTTCTAGGCGCTATTATAGGGTTTATTAATTTATTGATGTATGTAGTTCTTAGTATAAAGAACAAATCCACGATTATCAAGATTATCAAGGAAATGACATACATCAGCGAAATGACATTGACTGGAGGAATAGTGCTTCTTAGTGTGGGCACATATTTAGGTGGCGTTTGGGCCAATGAATCTTGGGGTAGATATTGGGGCTGGGATGCAAAAGAAACCTGGGCACTCGTATCCATACTCGTTTACGCTTTCATCTTGCATATGCGCCTTATACCAGGTCTGAAATCAATATTCGCTTACAATTTTGCTACTCTATTTGGACTTTCATCCGTCATAATGACCTATTTCGGAGTGAATTACTACCTCAGTGGACTGCATTCATATGCTGCTGGAGACCCTGTCCCTATTCCTAGTTGGGTGTATTATGCGGTTGCCGCCGTGGCGATTGTCAGTTTCATTGCATATATGAAGAAGAACAAGCACCAAATTTCTTAAATTGCTCCATGAAATATTTTTTAGCTCTTTCAACAGTTTTATTTTCGTTTATATCAATGGCTCAATCTGATGCAGATGCCACAGTTCGTCGTTGCGAAGTAATGCCTGCATTTGGTGAATGTGTAAATTCAGAAACGGCTGATATTTACCGTTGCTCTTCGATTGCTATAATGGAGCATATCGGAGGATTGGTAAATTACCCTGCTGCTGCTCTTAAGGCAGAAGTCTCCGGTACTGTTTATGTATTGTTTATAATTGAGAAAGACGGTTCTGTGACTAGTGTACGTGTTATGCGTTCTATTAAAGTAGATGACGATACACTTTCTGATGCAGTAGCTTCACTTGAAGAAGAAGCTTTAAAAGCTGTAAGCTCTCTTCCGGACTTCCGTCCTGGTACTGAGGGAGGTGAACCTGTGAGAGTTGAGTATGTAGTCCCAGTTAAGTTTGTTTTAGACTAAAGCATCTTTAGGAATATCTGGAGTCCCACGAGTTAAGTACAAGCTTATAGGTGGGATTAGTCACATAATTGACTGTCGTATTATTTAATAAATCTTGCTCTATAGTGCTTTTGTCCATTTATACTTTCCAGTATATATGAGCCAGATTCTAATGATGAGATATCAACTCTCATTAAATGTAAATCTGTTTGGCCTTCAAGAACGATTTTACCCGATGCATTATAGATTGCCCAGTCTTCAATAGGTCCTGCATCATTTGTATTTACTGTAATAAAATCACTTGATGGGTTTGGGCTAATTGAAAGAGATAAAGGGCTTTGAATGTGAGGGGTGCTAATATTTAGAGCAGCGTCTCGAATACGAACGAAGTTTGAGTGGACATACTCACGGTTTACCATATCCCAAGATTGAACTTCAATAGACCCATCGTATTCTGCTTCTGGTGAAATGAGTATTGTAAATCGCTCGCCTGGGTATATATCGAGTTCCTCAACCTCGAAAGGCGAAGGAACGGGGCGGCCATCTGACATGTAGCACATCCCTTCTAGTTCTGAAGGTATGATTATTTTTGTGAGTGTGTAGGCCATCGATCCCAGACGTAGAGCGATTGATTCGCCATTGGGACATGATATAATCGTGCCTGACTCACCAGGCATCCCCGCGCTTCCAGTTTCTAGTTGACTCCCCGAGCGTCCATTTACCATGAAGTAATCGGGGCGTATATCGTGAAATGGATATGATTGTACTGGATCTAGGTTGGTCGCTATTTCTAGGTCACTAAATAATAAGGGCGCATCAGAATAATATGAAGGACCTCCTTCAAAAAGAACTCCTCCAGGATGACGTACTAGAATCATACCGTACATGCCCATCGTTAGATGCAGGGTAGTGGTTACGTGGCAGTGATATAGGAAAGTTCCTGGTTCTGATGCAGTAAATGAGTATGAACCTATTTCATCCATAACTACAAGAAATGAAGTTGTGGGAACACCATCATTTGCCTGATCTACGTCAAGGCCATGGAGATGTATTGTATGTGATTCAGGACTATTATTTACGAAAGCAAGGTTTACTTCGTCACCTGTTTCATATTCTAGTAATGGTCCAGGAGCGGTAATATAACCATCAGATGAAAGACCATATCCCCAAATAGGGATATCCATACCGTCATCAGAAATCAGGATTCCGTCCATGCCGGCAAAGAAAAGAGGAGGAGGAGAGAAGGTTTGGGCTATAGAGTTAAAAGCGTTCAAGCAAAACAATGACGCTACAAATAGTATTACAATATATAATCTCATGGAGTTATATTTATTAGTGTAATCATTCCGCCTGGGTAAAATCCAGAATTAGTTACTGCTATAAGATTGTGATTATGTACTGGGTATATGCCCTCTTGATTTGCAATAAGTAATAGAGTCACACCCTCACCTTGTTTCAGAGGTATCGTGTCTTTAATCCAGCCTATTCTAGAAGTTTGGATTGTGGTAGATAGATACTCTACATGAAAGCCATGGAAGTGTAGGACATGATCCATAAAACCGCTGTTTACAATAGAAATAGTACAGGAGTCACCTAAGCTTAACGCAATGTATCCATTTGTATCTAGAGCTGTGTGTGGATATGTATAAGAGTTTATAGAAAAATATCGCGGTATATAAGGCTCTTCATCAAGCAGCTCGCCGCCAGAAGAAATTGAGTCCATCCTTTCGGGCATACAGTCGGCTAAATTCCAATGAAATTGGTTTTGCATATTTAGCCCCACTTTCAACACGCCAGATAAACCTAAATACAAGCCAGCCTGATCACTGGAGAAGTAGCGGTAAGTCCCCATTGATAAAGGAGGAATTTCGAAAGTTGTAGTGTCGCTAGGAAGAATTTCAACTCCAAAACTCATAAAACCATCTATCTCAAAATTGTGGGGTACTGAATCAGTATTTATTACTGTAAGAGACAACGAAGCGTCGGCGATAGTACTTATAGCAACATTTGAAGTATCAAAAACAGCGGTTTCATTAAACCTCAATACAGACATAGTGTCTTGGGACTGAAACCACTCCCCGGAATTTATCCAAAGGGTATCCTGTGCACAAACATTCATATTTAGGCTTATAACGCAAATTATTATACCTAAATGGATGTGATTTCTCATAGAATGATTGTTAACCAGTAACAAATATTAATTAGTAGTATATGCGACGTCGAACTTCTGCGATGTACTTTGCTAAGCGTATTACCTGCTTAGTGTAGCCGAATTCATTATCGTACCAAGAGTAAAGCACTACGCTCTTTTTGTCATTGCTTACGATGGTAGCTGGGCTATCAAAAACGGCACAACATTCATTGCCGATAATATCATTGCTTACGAGCTCTTCGTTCATAGAGTAATGGATTTGGTTTACAAGACTGCCAGAAAGAGCAGCCATCTTCATAAGTCCATTTAACTCCTCAAGAGTAGTTAGGCGACCGAGTTCTAGGTTCATGATAGCGAGAGAACCATTAGGAGTAGGAACGCGGACGGCGTTAGCGGTGAGCTTGTTTTCGAGGGAGGGGATAACTTTCGTTACGGCCTTTCCAGCACCTGTTTCCGTTATTACCATATTTACCGCGGCAGAACGACCTCTGCGCTCCTTTTTGTGCATATTGTCGAGAAGGTTTTGGTCGTTTGTGTATGAGTGTACTGTTTCGATGTGCCCTCTAACAACACCGTAGTTGTCCTCGATTACTTTGAGGATAGGTGAGATCGCGTTCGTGGTACAACTGGCAGCAGAAAATATGTCTGTTTTTTTTATGTCGAGCTCAGCGTGGTTGATACCATAAAC
>JABISU010000192.1 GCA_018700255.1 Flavobacteriales bacterium
GGGCAGGTGAGATATAAAGAGGTTTGGCCTGGAATAGAATTAATCATGGACGGAAGGGCGAGAGGAACGAAAAAACTCAAGTACGACTGGGTGGTAGAGCCGGGAGCAGACCCCTCAAACATCGTCTTGATACATGAAGGAACTGAGCTCAGCTTGAGACCTGACGGCTCACTTTTACATCTCATGGGCGAGACGGGAGACATCATCGAGGGTGTACCATTTGCTTACCAATTAATCGACGGCTCACGTATATCACAAGTAGAGTGCCACTACAAATTGAAACATCGATTAGATGGAATGACAGAGGTGAGTTTTGAAATAGGTGACTACAATCCAGACCTTAGATTAACAATAGACCCAGATCTTGTATTTGCAACTTATATAGGAGCAACCCAAGCGAATTGGGGGTTTACGGCCGCTTTTGATGATGACGGTAGGGCTATTGCCGGAGCCGCATTGTGGGACGGGGGTATGGGAACATACCCTACTACGGCTGGTGCCGTTTCGACTACTTTCGCCGCTGGAGACGGCCCTTTCGATATAGGAATTACAGTTTTCACTGCAGACGGAGGAGCTTTGGTTTATAGCACCATTGTGGGCGGAAACAGCATGGATATTTGTTCCTCCCTTGTTGCTGATTCAAGTGGAGACTTTTATGCTTTAGGCACAACAGGGTCTTCCAATTTCCCAGTTACTGGGGGATCTTATGACAATTCGTTTAACGAGGGTTCATCAGTCAATTTGCAGGCTTGTTGCAATTTTCCAGGGAATTTTTCAAATGGTTCAGATCTCTTCATCTTAAAATTCTCCTCTGGAACGGGCGGGTTGCTGAGCGGAACTTATGTTGGAGGAACCGGTAATGACGGAATTAATTCCGGTTCGATGTTGAACTACAACTATGGCGACGTTTTTAGAGGTGAGATCAATGTTGACGAACTCGATAGGCCTTGGGTGGCTACGGTAACTTCAAGTGATGATTTTCCTATAATAGCGGGACCGTACCTAAGTTATAACGGTGGAACTACAGACGGTGTTTTATTCAGGATGAGTCCTGATTTAAGCACTTTAGAGTGGTCATCGTATATTGGAGGATCTCAGGCGGACGCAGCATACGGAGTCCAGTTCACTTCCGCTTTTGAGCCTGTCGTTTGTGGTGGAACTCGTAGCACGGATTACCCTGCTCTAGGCTCTTCGTATCAGTTTGATTTCGGGGGAGTAGCAGATGCTTTTGTTACCCGTTTCCCCAATGGCGGAGGTACACCCCTTGCGAGCACTTATTACGGAAGCTCTTCCTATGATCAGTCGTATTTCGTTCAGGTTGATGAGGATGACAAGATTTATTTATTAGGCCAAACAGTAGGAAACCTACCTCTCTCAGGTACAGTTTACGACGCGAGCCCCAATGCCGGTCAATTTATTGCCTGCTTCGATGTTCAACTCCAGAACCTTCTATGGAATACACGAGTTGGAAACCCCAACAATGCCGGCAGTATAGATATCAGCCCTACAGCCTTCCTTGTGAGCGACTGCGGGCAGATATATCTATGTGGTTGGGGTGGAGGGACAAACGATGGTTCACAGGCGGGGTCAAATAGTGGTACTCAAGGCATGCCAATTACAGGTGGGCCATATCAATTTACATCTGATGACAGCGATTTTTGGCTCGGGATGCTTAACCCTGGTGCAGAGCAGTTAATCTATGGCTCGTTCTTCGGAGGGGGACAATCGGCGGAGCACGTCGATGGAGGTACATCAAGGTTTGATAAAAACGGCACTGTTTATCAAGCTGTGTGTGCTGGATGTGGGGGTAATGACGATTTCCCAACGACACCTGGGGCGTGGAGCTCTACGAACGATAGTTTTAATTGTAATATCGGAATTTTTAAGTTCGAACTAGGGACTATTCACGTAGATATCGACCTTTTAGCTCCCGATATCATTTGCCCAGATGAACCCATACAATTCGTGAATAATTCCGAAGGGGGAGGTGTGTATTTGTGGCAATTTGGTGATGGAGAGATTAGCGATGAATTTGAACCCTCTCACACCTATAGCTCACCAGGAGATTGGGAGGTTACCCTTACCGTTTCAGATCCGCTCGGGTGTTTAGACGAACAATCATCAACGCTTGATTTAACGATTGGTGAGCCTATTGACCTTACTATTGATCTAGTCGAACCCATTTGCTTAGGAGAGGAAGTTCAACTTAACGCTTGGGGGTCAGATGGTTTGTTTTGGCTTAACGACCCAACTCTAAGCGCAACAGACATCGCAAACCCCATAGCAACCCCTACAGAGACCACTACGTATACTGTTCACGATGAAAATGAGTGCGGTTCGGCTCAGGCCCAAGTAACGGTTCAGGTGAGTTTTGTAGAAGCAGAAGCAAACCCTATAGCAACAACGATCTGCCTAGGGGAAAACGTACAACTTTCGGCAGAAGGAGGGACTGGATATTCGTGGTTTCCTCCTGTAGGATTAGACGACCCCACATCTTCTACAGTGAGCGCTTCCCCTAATGTCAGCACCCAGTATACTGTTATTGTTACGGATGATTTCGGGTGCTCGGACACCCAACAAATTCAGATTACTGTCGTTCCAGAACCGCCAGGAGGACTGGTATATGATCCGATTGAAATATGTACAGGACATGGAACGTCTTTGCCTGGAGCACCAGGCGATGCTTGGCTTTGGGAACCCTCTACGAACCTAAATATGGATAATATCCAAACCCCATATGCCACGCCAACCCAAGACATTACTTATACAGTTTCTATACAAAATATATGTGGAATAGGAACTGACGAAGTTTCTGTGCACGTTATCGTTCCGATTGCTCAAGCTTCTGAAGATGGCGGTATCTGTAGAGGGGAGGAGTTTCATGTGACTGCAACAGGAAGTGATCAAGAGAGCTCCACATATGTTTGGTCTCCAGCAACACTTGTTTCTCAATCAACGAGTAATGACACATATGTTTTCCCGGTTTTTACGACAACCTTCACAGTTTATGTTACAGACTCTAATGGTTGTACTGCTAGCGATGAGCTTACAGTATATGTGGGGCAACCCCCGGTAGTTAATGCAGGACCCAACCGAGATGTAGAATGGCTTGATGAAGTAAGATTGCTCGGCTCGACAAGTGGAGATACTTATTGGTGGACCCCAGCGGAAAATTTAAGTTGCTCGTATTGCACCCTCCCAGAAGTGCTATCTGCCGAGCCAGGCTGGTATGTTTTCCATGCGTTAGATGAAAATGGATGTGAGGGGATGGACTCCACATACCTCGATATTTTCTATCCTATTTTCGTTCCTACATCTTTCACCCCTAATAACGACGGGATAAACGACGTTTTTTATGTTGCAGGTCTCAGGCTACAAGGCTATAGACTTATCATTTATAACAGATGGGGTGAGGAGGTGTTTTACTCGGAAGACGCAGAACAGGTTTGGACGGGAGAATCAGAAAATGGAACCCACTATTGCCCCGACGCAGTTTACCTGTACTCACTTAGATACGAGGACCAAGACGGTGCGCACCTAATTCACGGACATGTATCACTCTTGAGATAGATGGAATCTCGAATTCCATAACTATATTGCAACATGGACTTTAAGTTTACCCGCAACCTGTTACCAGGAATGTTTCTTGATTACGACTGTGTAATCATCCCCGGTTTAGGCGGATTCGTATGTAACGGACGATCGGCTTGGTATGATGATGAAAATGAAGAAATGGTCCCTCCTTCACGAGATGTGATATTTAATCCCAACCTCATACACAATGACGGCCTCCTCGCTCAAGAAATTATGCGGGCAAGAGACCTTTCATATTCAGAGGCGATGAAGCACGTTGAGGATGAAGCTTCGCTTATGGTTAGACAACTTCAGGAAGGAAAACCTGTAGAGATTGCACGCGTGGGTAGATTATACTCAGGTGATGATGGTGTAACTAGATTCTTACCTGACTCCGAACTAGTTCGAGTTCTAAGATCTTTCGGTCATGCCAGGATTCCTTTAGCTAAGCTTATTGAAAAAGAAGCAATTCCTATTCACACACCGTTATTGGTTAAAATAGCTAGAGCCGCAGCTGTGATTGCTTTACCTATTGTTTTAGGTGGGGCATGGATGCTTTCGGACTCGTCAAACTCCAGCACTCTCCTGAGTGTTTTTCCGACCTTTGACACAGAGGCGATTGTTTCAACGTTTATACCATCAGAGGGCTCTACTTTATTTAACCCCTCAGACGAAGAGATTGCTGAGGAGATAGAAATAGAGTACGCTACAGAGGAAGTTGAATTGCTTTTATCTGAGAATAAAGTAGAGGAGGAAGAGACGCTTGCAATTCAGATTAACTTCTTGATCATAGGAGGTGCTTTTTCTATTCAAGAAAACGCCCTGAATCTCGCTGAAACCCTGAAACTAGAAGGCTTCAATCCAACGCATCATTACCAAAATCACAACAACCTAAATCTCGTTGCACTAGGAGAGTTTGAGACAGAATCCTCAGCAAGGAAAGCTTTAAAAGAAGCAAGAAAAAAAGGAAGAACAGCCAGTTGGCTAAAGCGCCTATAAGCCTATAAGCCTTCTTTTTTAAAGAGCTCGTTTAATTCCTTATGTTTTTCATCTGGGCAAGGCTTAAGCCCCTGTTCAAGTAGAAGAAAAATCTCCCTACCTCTAGCTTCTTGTGGAAATTGTTTTACCCCGCTAAAAAGCTCCGGATTTTCAACCCCATCCTTCTTCACCCACCGAATGACTTTAGCTGAGGATTCGTTAAACTGAAACACCCACCTATCCACATCAGACGCTTTCTCTAGATAAGTAATCCTTTCAGTTGAAGATTCCCAAAACAAGTTACTAAACTCATCTAGCAAAAAATCAACTTTATCCGGATCTTCACTTTTTACTCTTTGCCATTCAGGGGCGTCAAACCCTTGAGAGGATAGGAATTTAACAAATTCTTTTTCCACCGCTTGAAGCTCTTTGTCAGTTAACCTTCTAAATTTCACAAGCTTATTCTTCTATTCCCTCAAGCATAAATAGGAACGCATACTCCATTGCTGTTTCCTTAAACCTAGCGAAACGTCCCGAGGCACCTCCGTGACCGGTTTCCATATTGCAATGCATAATAACGATGTTATCTCCTTGTTTGTGATCTCGAAGTTTTGCGATCCATTTAGCGGGCTCCCAATACTGCACTTGACTGTCCCAATAACCTGTAGTAATTAACGTGTTGGGATAATTCAATTCCGCAACGTTATCATAAGGGCTGTAGCTCATGATATAGTCGAAATAATCTTTCTTCTTAGGGTTCCCCCACTCATCAAACTCCCCCGTTGTAAGCGGAATCGTCTCGTCGAGCATTGTGTTTATCACATCAACGAAAGGCACAGCAGCAACGACTCCATTAAAGAGCTCTGGCTCAAGGTTCATTACCGCTCCCATAAGTAACCCACCAGCACTACCCCCCATAGCATACATATGCTCAGAAGAGGTGTAGTTGTTTTCTACAAGGTGTTTTCCACAATCTATATAGTCGTTAAAAGTGTTCATCTTCTTAAACAGCTTACCATCCTCATACCAGTGACGACCCATTTCAGACCCACCTCTAATATGCGCCATAGCATAGACAAACCCTCTGTCTAATAAACTCAGTCTTGTACTAGAAAACCCTGGATCCATACTATATCCGTAACTTCCGTATGCATATAAAAGCAGAGGGTTAGATCCGTTTAAAACGACATCCTTTCTGTACACGATGCTCACAGGAATCTTTACCCCATCACGAGATTCAACCATAATACGTTCGCTTGTGTAGTTCGCCACGTCGAAATCTCCCCCAAGAACTTTTTGTTGCTTGAGTTGGGTGCGTGACCTGTCTTTAAACGCGTGCTCGTAAGTGGTGCTAGGCGTTGTAAGTGAAGTATATCCAAAGCGTAGTTTATCGGCCTTAAAATTGGGATTAGCCCCTACATAAGCCATGTAAGCCGGATCGTTAAACTCAAGGTAATAATCTTCGGTTTCGTCCCAACTCTTTACCCTTATTGATGTTAGACCATCTCGCCTTTCTTCTAAAACCAAGTACTTCTCAAAAATTTCAATGCCCTCAAAAAGCACATCATCCCTGTGAGGAATTACATCTACCCAATTCGATCGTGAAAGTGCATTAATAGATGTTTTTACAAGCTTAAAATTCTTCGCACCATCAGCATTCGTGGTGATATAAAAAGAATCTAAGTAATGACTTACGCGGTACTCATGGTCAGCCTCTCTTTCCTGAATTACGTTGAATTCAGAGTTTGGCTTATCAGCATGGATATACCTCACCTCACTGCTCAAAGTTGAGTGAGAGCCGATCATAATATACTCCTCACTCTTGGTTTTCCCAATTCCCACACTGAACGTTTCATCCGTTTCTTCATAAACCACGACATCTTCACTAACAGACGTGCCTAGTACGTGTTTAAGGATGCGGTAACTACGTAATGTAATTGGATCTTTTTTTGTGTAGAACAAGGTCTTGTTGTCATTCGCCCAAACAGCCCCTCCCGTAGTCTCGGGGATCTCATCCTTAAGCACAACTCCAGTTGTTAAGTCCTTTACTCTAAGAGTATACTGACGCCTACTCACCGTGTCAATTCCATACACAATAAGTTTGTTGTTGGGGCTGACACTGGACCCTCCAATAGCAAAATAATTGTGACCTTCAGCGAGCTTAGGACCATCTAAAAGAACCTCCTCAACAGCCTCCATGTTGCCTTTTTTACGGCAATTGTATGCGTACTCCTTCCCATCCTGGTATCGAGTATAGTACCAATACTCCCTATAAAACACAGGTACACTTTCGTCATCTTTAACTATTCTTCCAACAATCTCATCGAAAAGTTCAGTTTGAAATTTTTCAGTAGGCGAAAGCACTTTCTCTTTGTAATCATTTTCAGAATTAAGGTAGTCTAATACGTCCTGAGTTTTTTCTGAGGGATTATCTGCTTCTTTTTCCTCGTCACTAAGCCTCATCCAGAAATAATCATCTTCGAGATTCATACCGTGAATTTCCTGCGAATAAGGGACGACTTTTGCGTCTGGAGCAGAAATATCTAATGCAGTGAGTTTTTCCTCACTTGTAACGTAATTGTTGTTAGACATAGACGATTTATTATTGTCTCCCACGCTTGTGCATGAAAAAAGCGCAAGTGCAGTAACAATTGAAATTGGGGTTAAATTAGGCTTTACCATATTGAGCAAAGATAATATTACCAAAGGCTCTCACCCCCTTGAAGCAGAACTTTGATTTTCTCTAAATCCTCAAGAGTGTCAACAGCAGGAGTTTTGTGATTCGTTAATCCAAGGTTTATGCTCCACCCATGCTCTAACCACCTTAACTGCTCAAGTGACTCTCTCTTTTCTAATTCTGTAGCTTCTAGCTGTACAATATCCTCTAAAGCACAACTTGTATATGCGTATAATCCTATGTGTTGTAGCCAAGGCCCGCTTGAATGTGGAATAGGACTTCTGCTAAAATGCATGGCGCATCCATCAAGATTGCGAACAACCTTTACACGATTTTTATCCTCTCGCCCTTTATCAGAAGCCTTCATTGGCCGGGCAAGAGTAGCGATTGTTGCGTTTGGCAAACTTATTAACCTCACCAATTCTTTGAGCTGGTCAGGGTGCACAAAGGGCTCATCTCCCTGAACGTTAATTATTGCGTCTGGCCTAGGAGACAACTTCCCTAAAGCTTCGACACATCTCTCGGTACCGTTGACACATTCAACAGAAGTCATAATCACTTCACCCCCGAAGCTAATCACAAGCTCTTCAATCCTCCTATCGTCAGTTGCAACCACAACTCTGTCCACAACGCCAGCGCTTTCGACACGTCGCACAACGCGCTCTATCATAGGGATTCCATCAATGAGCGCCAGCGGCTTTCCAGGGAACCTGGTGGAGCCATATCTGGCGGGAATGATTGCTACGACATTCATCATTCAAACTCATAAGTGTAAACCAAATTCACCAATCTAGGAGCTTCAATAGCTAAAGGTCGGATACTGTATTCTTCGTTCAAGAGATTACTTACAACAAGAGAGATTTGAGAAACCTCACTCAAATTAAGGCCAAACCGAATGTCGATCAACCACGGAAGCGACGGATTTTTATCTAACCAATCATTAAGCCCCCAATTGACAAACCCAAAATCTTCAAAACTCACAAAAGCTTCATCGAAATTCTTTAGAACACTCTGATACCTGGCGCTAATTCCTACGAATCCTTTTGGAAATGTCCACTGAGCATCAAACCTCACAAGATGAGGAGATCTGTATTTTAAAATATACCCAGTGGTATCATGGCTCGTTCCGATGTAAGTAGTAGAAACGTTAGTACTGTCGGGATCGTAATTAAGGTGAGGAGTTAAACTTATGGGGTTTGTATAGGTATATCCCGTAAGAACATCAAGCGA
>JABISU010000012.1 GCA_018700255.1 Flavobacteriales bacterium
GGTAAACCTGTTGCGTAAGGCTCTTGGAAAATCTCGCTTAGGTCTTCGTATATATTTCCGTAGTAGCTATTCCAGCCTATGATGTTGTATGCTATGTAAGCTGGGTTTGAGTAGGTATCACTTTCAGCTATTTGAATAGATTGAGTTCCAGAAATGTCATAAGGACCGCTTAGAGGAGCTGAAGCAGTTAAAGGATATTCTTCAGACCAGTTTTCTTGTAGTTCTCTCGAAAAAGCCATTGACGCATGACCACCTTGTGAATATCCTGTTGAGTAAAATTCATCGTCAAAGCTGAATCCCAATTCTAACCCAAGTGTCTCTGCTGCTTGAAGTAAATACACTCCTGCATCTGCTTCAGACTGAGCGTGTACATATGGATGCATAAGGTCTGAAGTTCCAAGTCCAACGTAGTCTGGCATAAGAGTAATGAAGCCAGGACTAGACATTAAATACCCTAAGCTACCCTCAGTCGATAGAAATGATGGGGCGTCTGACCGTTTGAAAATTGTTCCGTGCATGTATGTTATCACTGGCAAAGAACATCCCTCGTCTGTCCCAACAGGAATGAACATTGCTCCACTTACTGTTATCATACTATCTAGATATGGCATCTCGTAAGTAACTCGATATGCATCTACACCAAACTCAGCAGTATAAATACTAGCGGGAAGTTGGAAATAAGTAGCAATATTAGCAATGTCATCAGAAGTGTATGAACTTAGGAGTTCAGCTGTTTGGGCTAAAGTGCTTGTATAGGTAGTCATAGCAAGCAATAAAGTCGCAAAGGAAAGGGTATAGGTTTTAGTCATAATAAAAAGTATAGGATTCAATAAGATTGTAAATTACAACTTATAAGTGTATAACCTCACCGTAAGCTGCTGCCGCAGCCTCCATAATAGCTTCTGAAAGAGTGGGATGGGGGTGTACGGTTTTTATTAGTTCGTGACCAGTTGTTTCTAATTTTCTAACGGCTACAAGCTCTGCAACCATTTCAGTTACGTTAGCGCCTATCATATGGCCGCCTAAAAGTTCGCCGTATTTAGCATCGAAAATTAATTTTACGAAACCATCTTTGTGGCCAGCGGCGCTTGCTTTTCCAGAAGCGGAGAACGGAAACTTGCCGACTTTAATGTCGTATCCGGCATCTTTAGCAGCTTGCTCAGTCATACCTACGCTTGCCACCTCAGGGAAGCAGTAAGTGCATCCGGGAATATTATCGTAGTCAAGAGCTTCGGGTGATTGCCCTGCAATTTTCTCAACACATATGATGCCTTCAGCGGAAGCTACGTGAGCTAAAGCTTGGCCAGGTACGCAATCGCCGATAGCGAAATATCCAGGGATGTTACTCATGTAGAACTCGTCAACAAGGATTTTGCCTTTGTCTGTTGCGATACCGACATCCTCAAGACCTATGTTTTCGATATTAGCTACTACTCCCACAGCACTAAGTACAATATCGCAATCGATAACCTCATCACCTTTTTTTGTCTTAACAGAAACTTTACATCCGTTACCCGAAGTGTCAACAGAAGTGACTTCTGATGAAGTTTTTATAGTGATTCCTTGCTTCTTTAGAGATTTTTGAAGCTGCTTTCCTATTTCTTTGTCTTCAACAGGAACGATTCCATCCATGTATTCTACTATTGTTACATCTGTTCCGATAGAATTGTAGAAGTACGCAAATTCAACCCCGATAGCTCCTGATCCCACTACAACCATTTTCTTTGGTTGAGATTTTAACGTCATAGCCTCTCGGTATCCTATGATCTTATTTCCGTCTTGAGTTAGGTTGGGAAGTTGTCTAGATCTAGCACCTGTTGCAATGATGATGTTTGCCGCCTCAAGAACTTGTGTACCGCCATCGTTAGCGGTAACTTCTATACGTTTTCCAGTTAGGACTTTTCCAGTTCCCATAATCACATCAACCTTGTTCTTCTTTAGAAGGAAGGTTACTCCTTTAGACATTCCATCTGCAACTCCACGTGAGCGAGCGACCATACCTCCAAAATCCGCTTTAGGTTCTGCTGCTTGAATTCCGTAGTCTTCAGCGTTCTTAATGTAGTCGAATACATTGGCACTTTTTAGAAGAGCTTTAGTGGGTATACATCCCCAATTAAGGCAAATGCCACCAAGTGATTCACGCTCAATCACAGCCGTCTTAAGGCCGAGTTGAGATGCGCGAATTGCAGTCACGTAGCCTCCAGGGCCACTTCCTAAAACGATTACGTCGTACTTCATATTAGATTCTATTATTAGCGAAAGTTGCTGAATATTGGAAGTGCAAAGTTAGTCGGTAGTTGGTTATTTTAATGCGCCAATTTATGACAGTGTGTTCCATACCTAGGTCATTACCTTTGCGGCATAATTCCAATTATGAGAAACTTAGTATTGTTTGGTCCTCCAGGGTCAGGAAAAGGAACGCAAAGTGCATTTTTAGTAAAGCATTACAATCTTGTGCATTTAAGTACAGGTGATGTCTTTAGGTTTAATATCAAAGGCGGTACAGAGCTAGGTAAACTTGCTCAATCATATATGAATAAAGGGGAATTAGTTCCGGATGAGGTTACTATATCTATGCTTGAACAGGAGGTTGAGAAGCGTCCTGATGCAAAAGGATTTATTTTCGATGGTTTCCCAAGGACTACTGCTCAGGCTGTGGCTTTGGATAAATTTCTCGAGGCACGAGGAGTTTCAATTGAGTCGATGCTAGCTCTTGAAGTTGAGGTGGAAGAGTTGAAGAAAAGACTATTAACCCGCGCTGAAACAAGTGGCCGTGCAGATGATGCAGACCCTTCTGTGATTCAAAATCGAATTGATGTTTACAACGCTGAGACTGCTCCCGTTGCTGATTTTTACAAGACAACCGGTAAGTTTAAATCCATCAATGGACTAGGGTCAATAGAAGATATCACAGGGCGTTTAGTAGCTGCAATAGGATAATGGCTATTCAAAATTTTGTTGACTATGTGAAGATATGCTGTCGGTCTGGAAAGGGTGGAGCAGGATCTATTCACATGATGCGTAATAGAACCACGTCAAAAGGTGGGCCCGATGGAGGTGATGGTGGAAGGGGAGGACATGTTATCGCAGTGGGGAGTTCTCATAAATGGACGTTGTTGCATCTTAAATACAGCAAGCACGTAATTGCAGGTCATGGTGGGAGGGGGAGTGGAAATCACAAGCACGGTGCTGATGGTATTGATAAGATTATTGAAGTTCCTTTAGGTTCAATAATTAAAGATGTTGAGACTGGTGAAGTGGTTTGTGAGATTACTAAGGAAGGCCAAACTGCAATTGTAACCAAGGGAGGACTTGGTGGTCGAGGAAATGATCACTTTAAGTCTCCGACAAATCAAAGCCCAGAGTATGCTCAGCCAGGGCAAGATGGTTTAGAGGAGTGGAAGATTATAGAGTTAAAACTTTTAGGTGATGTGGGGCTTGTTGGATTTCCGAACGCTGGGAAATCTACGCTTTTATCAGTTGTGAGTGCAGCGAAACCAGAAATTGCGGATTATCCTTTTACGACTATTCGACCTAATTTAGGTATGGTGGCATACAGAGATGACAGATCGTTTGTTATGGCTGATATTCCTGGGATTATTGAAGGTGCCGCAGATGGGAAAGGTCTTGGAGTTAGGTTTTTAAGGCATATCGAACGAAACCCAGTATTGCTTTTTATGATTCCTGCAGATGCTGATGATATAGTTGCAGAGTACAGGACTTTATTAAACGAACTTGAAAAGTACAATCCAGAGATGCTCGCAAAGCAAAGGATATTAGCTGTTTCGAAGTCTGATCTTTTAGACGATGAACTCGAGGAGGAAATGAGAACTGAGCTTAAAAAAGAAGCTCCAAATTTAGATCCATTCTTCTTTAGTTCTGTAGCGCATAAAAACATAGATAAGTTGAAAGATCTAATTATGTCAGCTATTGAGGATGCTAACCCAGACACAGGTTTGTCTAAGGGGCCTTTTGCGCCTTTACCACCGCCTTTAGTAAAATAATCATATGACGAATTTGATTCTTTTAAGTGATGAAGTAAAGTCAGCTCTGAGCAAAGGAATACCTATTGTTGCTTTAGAATCAACCATCATTTCTCACGGGATGCCATACCCTGAGAATGTTAAAACAGCTCGGAAATTAGGTGATATAATACGTGATGAAGGTTGTGTTCCAGCTGTTGTAGCAGTTGCTGATGGAAAACTGCATGTAGGTATAAGTGATTTGCTTTTAGAAAGATTGGCCACTGAAAAGGATGTTCTAAAGGTAAGTCGTAGAGATATTCCCATAGCTCTTGCTTCAGGAGCGATAGGCGCCACAACTGTAAGTGGAACTTTGATTGCAGCTCACAGAGCTGGAGTGAGGGTCTTCGTAACTGGGGGAATAGGTGGAGTTCATAGAGGCGCTGAAAAA
>JABISU010000266.1 GCA_018700255.1 Flavobacteriales bacterium
CTGATTTTATTTACAACTAAAGCCGCTAAAGCCTCACCATCTACGTCTTCAGCAATGATCAAAAGTGGGCGACCTGACTTTGCCGTTTCTTCTAAAACAGGAAGAAGATCCTTCATGTTCGATATTTTCTTATCGTGAATAAGAATAAATGGGCTCTCTAACTCAACCTCCATTTTCTCAGGGTTAGTTACAAAATAAGGACTTAGATATCCTCTATCAAACTGCATTCCTTCAACCGTTTTAACAGTTGTATCCATACCCTTCGCTTCCTCCACAGTAATCACTCCTTCATTTCCAACAGTCTTCATCGCCTGGGCTATTAAAGCACCTATAGCATTATCGTTGTTGGCTGAAATAGTCGCTACTTGTTCAATCTTCGAATTGTCATTACCCACAACTTGACTCATCTTTTGTAGATGCTTAACAATTGCGATAGATGCTTTATCCATTCCGCGCTTAAGATCCATGGGATTAGCTCCGGAAGACACATTTCTCATACCTTCAGAAATAAGAGCCTGAGCAAGTACTGTAGCGGTAGTAGTTCCATCTCCAGCAACATCAGCCGTCTTAGATGCGACCTCCTTAACCATTTGAGCCCCCATGTTTTCAATGGGGTCTTTAAGTTCAATTTCTTTTGCTACAGTAACACCATCTTTTGTTACCATTGGCGCTCCAAATTTTTTATCAATAACCACATTCCGACCTTTAGGTCCCAATGTTACTTTTACTGCATTTGCAAGTGCATCGACACCATCTTTTAAACTCCTACGAGCCTCTATATCGAATTTAATGTTTTTTGCCATTTTATGAAAATTTAAACGGTCTGTGTTTTTAAACTATTGCGAGAATATCTGACTCACGCATAATCATGTAATCCCTTCCCTCAACCTGAAGATCCGTACCTGAGTACTTTCCATATAAGACAGCATCACCAACTTTAACTGTTGTGGGTTCATCTGGCTTTCCTGGTCCAACAGCAACAACAACACCTCTTTGAGGTTTTTCCTGAGCTGTATCAGGGATAATAATTCCACTTGCTGTTGTTTCTTCAGCTGGAGCTGGTTCAATAAGAACCCTATCTGCTAATGGGCGAATGTTTACTGACATCTGATATATAAAATAAAAAAATTAGCTGGAGCACGATAAATAGCTACACAGCAAAAATGCGAGCGCTAAATTACATTCGAATGAGTCTAAAATCTAATACTTTAGGTGATAAATACTTCCGGGATATACTTACTCAGAAGGAGTGTCAGTTGGAGACTCTGCTTCAATTGGAGCAGCAACTTCATCGGGAGCTGGCGTCGAAGTTGTACTTGGCATAAAGCTCTCGTCAATACCGACATTTGCCTCAGTGTTTCCATTGTAGATACCAGCAGCCATGCAAGTCACAAATAGTGCGACCACAAGGTACCAAGTGCTCTTCTCAAGGAAGTCAGTTGTACGTTGCACACCGCCCATGGCGGCACCACCTGTAAATCCAGATGCGAGTCCACCACCTTTGGGGTTTTGGACTAAAATAACGGCTCCTAAAAGGAAGCAGATAATCAAAATAATAACTGTGAGGAGAGTTCCCATGATAGTCTTCTTAGTTTTTGCTTAGCTTTTTCAGCTGGAGTGCAAAATAAACACTTTTTTCAGGATATTTCAAAGCTAACATCTTAAAAGCTTTCCTTGCACGTCCAATTTGGCCCTGAGAGGCATATAATTTCGCCATAGTTTCAGTCACTAAACTCGGGTCGTATTGCAGCCCTTTACTAGCCCATTCTTCAACTGGTGTTTCAATATCTCGAACAGCTCCAATAGTTGGATTATTCTTATTCAAAAAAGCATCAATAATCGCCGATGCGCCTTGTTCTACTTGAGATTGGGGGTTGCCATAATCTCCAAATGATGTTTCAACTGCCCTTATCTTCAACCACTTTCCAAACATAGAATTTGCTTCGCCTGCCCCTTTTACCTCATTCAATTCATTATCTAAAATAGTGTCTTTTTCAAGCTCACTTTCACTTCTTTTTAAATGTGAAAAATAATTTGATTTTTTTTCTGGATCACCCCCTTTATGGGGCTCTTTTTCGTCCCAACTCTCCATTTCAACGCTCAAGGAAGTGGCAATTGCCTCGACTATGGCTTCTCTTTCACTTGAAATATGATCTGATTCATCATCTAACTTTCTCTCATCTATATGCCAAACCAATTCCAGCAACTCATCCTCTGACACCTCTTCTTCAGATTCTATCACTTTGTGTATTTCTCTAGCTTCACGCCTTAAATCTTCACCGAACATTAATTCAAAAAGCGCCTTCCTAGAGTTACAATGAGCGGCGGCGGCGAGAAGATCTTGTTTTTGGTCTAAATGGCCAGCATCCTTAGAAGCCTTAGCAAGTAACATGCGGAAAGGTCCACTATACGGATGATTCGCAACCAATAC
>JABISU010000011.1 GCA_018700255.1 Flavobacteriales bacterium
ATCAACGGGGGGAATGGTAGCGCAAGATTTAATGAAGTCGAGTTCCTCACAGATTCTGAGGTTGAAAACCTAAAGTCTTCGCGTTTTATTTCACAGACAATAGCTATCGATGCAAAAGCGAAAGATATCTATACGGTCATCACAGATCCCATTTACGCAAAGCGGTTAGGAGAAGGGTTTTATGAAAAAGCAATTTATGAATCTGATTGGAACCGAGATTCGAAGGTTATCGTTAAGGATGAGGCAGGTGATGTATTACGGACAGGTAGATTAACCGCTGTTTGGCCTAACTTATATATTCAAATAGATTGCAATTTCGATGGAGTGAATTACGTCGAAAAGTTGTTTCTTTCTTCCGATGAAGAAGGAGAAAGCACAGAGCTGATTCTTGTCGCGGGTCCTTTTAACGATGACTTTAACGAGCAAAAGAAGAGTTGGAATAGCTGGGGTTATACTTTGAAAGTCCTAAGCGAACAAAGAAAATGGATTGGGATATAATTGACTTTTTCATTGCGAGTGCACTTTTGTCTGGTGCGGGATTCGCTTTGAGAACTGTTTTTTTAAAAGTTACTCCTGTTCGAAAACAGGTTGTATTAACGATAATTATCCTGTTGACTTTGATTCTAATTTGGGTTGAATTGGCGGTTGGGATATTGTAGGTAGAAATCCCTGCTAACTATCTCTCTAGCTCTATCTTTGTATCATGCACAGAACACAAACTTGTGGCGAATTGCGCCTAGAAAATACAGGTTCATTTGTTACTCTTTCTGGTTGGGTCCAAAAGGCGCGTGACCTAGGGGGGATGACGTTCTTAGATCTTAGGGATAGATATGGAATTACTCAGCTTGTTTTCAATATGGAAACCAGCGAGGAGCTATGTGAGAACGCTAGGAAGCTGGGGCGTGAATACGTGATCAAAGTCTCAGGAAATGTTATCGAGAGAGAGAGCAAGAATAAAAATAATCCTACTGGGGAAATTGAGATAGAGGTAAGCTCGCTTGAGGTTCTGAATGCAAGTAAAATTCCTCCGTTTACGATCGAGGATGAAACAGATGGTGGAGATGATTTGAGGATGCAGTACCGCTATCTAGATCTTCGTAGAAAACCCGTGCAAGCTAATATTATGCTTCGCCACAGAGTGGGAATGGAGACTCGCAAGTATCTGGATTCTGTAGGATTCATAGATGTTGAGACTCCATATTTGATTAAGAGTACTCCAGAGGGGGCAAGAGATTTCGTGGTGCCGAGCAGGATGAATCCTGGGCAGTTTTACGCCCTTCCACAAAGTCCTCAGACATTTAAACAGCTTCTTATGGTAAGTGGTTTCGACCGCTATTACCAAATCGTAAAATGCTTCCGTGACGAGGATCTTAGAGCAGACCGTCAACCTGAATTTACACAGATTGACTGTGAAATGGCTTTCGTAGAGCAAGAGGATATATTAAACACATTTGAGGGTATGGTAAGACACCTCTTCAAAGTGGTTCTTGATGTGGAGATCGAAGACTTCCCTAGGATGGACTACGACGATGCCATGCGTCTCTATGGTTCGGATAAGCCGGATGTGAGGTTCGGGATGGAGTTCGTTGATCTGTGTGAGGTAACTAAAGGTAAGGGATTCGGAGTCTTTGATTCTGCTGAGACAGTGCTCGGAATTTTAGTTCCTGGAGGGGCAGAATACACACGAAAAAAGTTAGACAAGCTCACGGACTGGGTTAAGCGTCCTCAGATAGGTGCGAAAGGACTTATTTACTGCAAGTTGAATGAGGATGGGACTACGAAAAGTAGTGTAGATAAGTTTTTTGATGAGGGAGCTAGAGAGGTTTGGGCGAAAAAAATGTCAGCACAAAAGGGAGACCTCATACTTGTGCTCTCAGGCGATTTAGACAAAACCCGCAAGCAGTTAGGTGAGTTAAGGCTACACCTTGGATCAGAACTGGGGTTATGCGACTCTAAAGTCTTTAAGCCATTATGGGTAATGGACTTCCCTCTACTCGAGTGGGACGAAAAAACCGAGAGGTACCACGCTATGCATCACCCATTCACTTCTCCTAAGCCAGACCAACTCAGCCTAATAGACACCGATCCAGGAAAGGTGAAAGCGAATGCTTACGATATGGTAATTAACGGAGTAGAGATAGGTGGTGGATCTATTAGAATCCACAATCGAGAACTTCAAGCGAGGATGTTCGATTTGCTTGGGTTTACACCTAAAGAAGCAGAAGCTCAGTTCGGATTTCTAATGGACGCATTCCAATACGGGGCGCCACCACATGGAGGGTTAGCCTTAGGTTTCGATAGACTTTGCTCTATGTTTGGAGGGTCTAGTTCTATCCGCGACTTTATAGCATTCCCTAAAAACAACTCTGGACGGGACGTTATGATAGACGCCCCTTCGCCTATTGACGATGCCCAATACTCTGAGCTAGAATTAAAAACTACATATAATCCTAATAAATAATGTACCCAACTGAAATGGTTGCCCCTATGAAAGCTGAGCTTGTTGAAGCTGGATATAAAGAACTTCTTTCCGTAGCTGAAGTAACGGAAGCGTTAGAGAAATCTGGTACTACACTTGTCGCTATTAATAGCGTTTGTGGTTGCTCCGCAGGCTCTATGCGCCCAGCTATGATTCAGGCTCTCGACAATGAGAAACTTCCCGATAACCTCACTACTTCTTTCGCTGGATACGATATAGAAGCTGTAGCACACGTTCGTAAATTCATGCTTCCATACCCTCCTTCTTCTCCGAGCATCGCTCTTTTTAAAGATGGAAAGATAGCTATGGTGGTAGAGCGTCATCACATCGAAGGAAATACTGCTGAAGCAATCGCAGATCATCTAAAACAGGCTTTCAACGAATTCTGCTAGAGCATAGCAATAAAATAGTAAAAGAAAAATGGCACGCATCCTAACCGGTATACAGAGTACAGGTACGCCCCACCTTGGGAATATCCTTGGTGCCATAAAGCCTGCCATAGATCTAGCTAACGACCCTTTAAACGATTCGTTTTTATTTATCGCAGACATGCATTCTTTAACGCAGATAAAGGACGGAGAAAGGCTTAAGAATAATACCTACGCGGTAGCTGCGACCTGGATGGCTTGTGGGTTAGACACCTCAAGAAGTGTATTTTACCGTCAAAGCGATGTGCCCGAGGTTACGGAGCTTGCTTGGTATTTACAATGCCTCTTTCCATACTCTCGCATGACTCTTGCTCACAGCTTTAAAGACAAATCTGATAGGTTAGAGGATGTAAACGCCGGACTCTTTAGCTATCCCATGCTGATGGCTGCGGATATTTTACTTTACGATGCCGAGAAAGTACCCGTAGGTAAAGACCAAATGCAGCATCTTGAAATGACACGAGACGTAGCTTCAAGATTCAATCACAAATACGGAGAAACTCTTGTTCTTCCAGAAGTATTAACGAGTGAGTCGACGATGTACGTTCCTGGAACCGATGGAGGTAAGATGTCTAAGTCGCAGAACAATACCATCAACATCTTCGACGATGCTGCTGCGCTCAAGAAGGTTATTAATAAACAACTCGTTACAGACACAACACCCCTTGAAGACCCTAAAGATCCTGACTCGGCAGTAGTGTACAACCTTTATAAACTTATCGCTTCAGAAGCTGAAGCTCAGAAAATGGCCGCTGCATTACGCGCAGGAGGATATGGTTGGGGGCACGCTAAGAAGGCGCTATTAGAGGCACTCGTAGACGGCTTTGCATCTGAAAGAACACGCTATAACGAGCTTATATCTAACCATGAAGAAATAGATGTCGCTCTAGCTAAAGGTGCCGAACGCGCGCGTGTTGTTGCTTCAGAAGTCCTCTCGAGAGTGAGGGGAAAGATTGGGTACTAATCTAAAATCTCAGCTCCGTACTTGGTTTGGAATTTTCTGTAGAGTTCTCGTTGTCTGTTATCGAGATCGATGGCGCGACCTCCGATAAAGGCGTATGTGAGATCGTTCGTTCTGATATCTAAAGCGTCGCCTGAAGAAATAAACAAAGTGGCTTCCTTGCCTCTTTCAATGGTTCCGCAAGTATCGTCGATACCTAGAATTTTCGCAACATTACGAGTCAGAGACATGACAGCTTGCTCCTCGGTGAGACCATACTTTCTTGCAGTTCCTGCGTAGAAAGGAAGGTTTCGCGTATTCATTTCCGTCATCCTTGCATCGACTTGAAGACCAAAAAGAACCCCCTCGTCTGCAAGTAGTTTTGGGAGTTGATAAGGGAGATTGATGTCGTCCTCTGGAAATCTCGGTAATCTATGAACGCTCGTGAGTAGAACGGCAACATCATTCTCCCTGAGCATATCTGCTACAAGGTGAGCATCATATCCCCCGACAATAACCAGTCGCTTAATACCCATCTCCCGCTTGAAATGGACTGCTTCGGTTATGGCGCGAACATCGCTAGCGTGAACGTAAAGGGCAAGAGAGCCATCGAATAGGCCACGCATCGCTTCGTGCTTAACATCCATAACCGAATTTGATGACAAGAGGTCGGGACGAGAAAGTGAGTAAGCACGCGCATCTGAAAAGTAGCGGTCTATTTCATGCTTAGCTTGCTCGTACGTTTTGCGTTTTCTCACATCTACTTTGCCATCGAGAGCGTGCTTGTGATGAGTCGAAGGCCAATTTAAATGAATGCCGTCCACCATTTTTATAGCGGCGTCCTCCCAATTCCATCCATCGAAATGAACGACTCCAGAGGCTCCTGATATTACACCACTCCGAGGAGTAATTTGGCCCATAAGGACGCCGTTAGTTCGAACAGTTGGAGTAATCTCAGAGTCGGTATTAAAGGCTATAATTGCGCGAACGTTGGGGCGGAATGTGCCCACTTCGTATTGATCTTGAGTAGCTCGGACAGCCCCTATTTCTTGAAGACCTAAAGTGGTGTTTGCCACGATAAAGCCAGGATATATTTGCTGTCCCGTAGCGTCGATAATATCGTCGTATATGCTCTTATCAGCTTGGAACGTCCTTCCCACAAAATCTATTTTTCCGTTGCGGAATCCTATCGCCGCGTCATCAATAGCGTCGCCAGTTCCAAGGTGGGCAGTACCGCCCAAGATGAGAATGGAGCGTGTTTGTATTGGAGCAGGAGTCTGCTGAGAAAGAGATGGGGTGGTCATTAGACCGGCCAGAATAAGTAATAATATAAATCTCATGGCTTAGTTGTTTTCCTCAGTTACAGTGTCACAATGGTAGTGGGTACGGATGGCCTCTGACGGAACTCGCAGCTTACCCGGTGGCTTTTTACTCTCGGAGGCAATCATTTTCTTAGTGAGGCGAGCGCGTTCTAGCCGGATAGCTTCCCTCAGTTCTTTATCTAAGCTTAAACTATACAGACACTCCCCCTCGACATAGGTTCGGGTAGCTTGGGCATTCATACTCAAAGGGTTTTCATCCCAAACCACAATGTCCGCATCTTTCCCTACCTTAATCGAACCCGTCATATGATCTATATGCAAGAGTTTTGCCGGATTGAGGGTGACAAATTTCAAGGCCTCCTCTTCGGATACTCCTCCGTACTTAACCGACTTCGCAGCCTCTTGGTTAAGGCGTCGTGCCATCTCCGCATCGTCGCTGTTAATAGCGGTAGTAATACCCTGTCCATGGAGGACAGCAGCATTATATGGAATCGCATCTTTTACTTCGTATTTGTATGCCCACCAGTCACTAAACGTCGATCCTCCAGCGCCATGTTCTTTCATCTTGTCGGCTACTTTATAGCCTTCTAAGATGTGAGTGAAGGTATTAAGGCGGAAGTTCATAGAGTCGGCAACGTGCATAAGCATATTTATCTCGTCTTGTCTATAGCTATGACATGTTACAAACCTCTCCTCCTGTAAAATTTGAAGAAGCACGTCAAGTTCTAAATCACGTCTAGGCTCCACAGGTCCAAGCCCCGCTTTAAGGTCGCGTTTCTTAGTGTTAGCAAGTTCGTGCCTATAAGATATGAAGGACTCTCCGTATTCACGAGCACGGATAAAGAGATCGTAGAATACCTGCTCGACCCCCATCCTCGATTGCGGAAAGCGAACCTTTTGCGCATCGCCCCAATTACTCTGCTTCACGTTCTCCCCAAGGGCGAACTTGATAAATGGCGTCGCGGCCTCGTAAAGAAGTTCCGTGGGAAGTGAGCCCCAACGGAATTTGATAATCGCGCTTTGGCCTCCTATGGGATTTGCCGATCCGTGAAGAAGTTGAGCGCACGTAACACCCCCAGCTAGTTGCCTGTACATATTCACGTCCTCGCTATTCAACGAATGACCTATCCAAACCTCCGCACTACTCGCTTGTGTTGCCTCATTCACACCTCTCTCTATTGCGATATGTGAGTGCTCATCAATAATCCCGGGCGTAACATGCTTGCCCCTTCCATCAACTTCTTCTACCTCTACATCTGCCCCAAGAAGTTCTTTCACATTGAGCCTCGCCCCTACTGCAGCAATTTTTCCGTCGTAAATCAACACATCTGCTTCCTCTAAAATCCCTTCATTTTCACAAGTCCAAACAGTAGCTCCCCTAACCACCACCGCTTTCATTCCAGCGATCTCTTGAGCAGTTTTTAAAGGCGACCCATATGCAGTAAAAGGGTATAATACTTCACCAAGTGGTTCTGTTATTTCGGAAATAGAGTCTCCAATTAAAACTTCAGCCAGTTCATCAGATTCAGGGTCTGGAGCATCGACTTTAACGGCGCTCCACGAAGTCAACTTACCGTTAGGCATTATAGCTGTCCCTTCCCAAATTCTGCTATCCATCCATACATTTCCCGTGAGCCGTATAGGTCCATCGTTTGATTCGAAACCCAAGACTATGGTTCTATTATCAAGTGAAATTGTGACCTTCTGCTCTGTTGAATCATTGATTATGTGGGTGGCTTTAATCTCTTCTGTGACTACAATGTGCCTGATTTCGTCACCATACCCGCTTAGTGAGATATCGTAATCTCCTGATACATCAACTGCATCGCGGTCGTGCATAATGGTTGGAATACCACTTACCCAATGCTCTACGAGCTTAGTTTCGGACTCGAAAATAGGGCCGTCAGAAACGATAATGTTAGCGCGGAGGCCAGGTCGGATAGTACCTACGATATCAGAAACTCCCAGCAAAGATGCCGGTAGTTCCGTCATAGCGCGGAGGGCAATGTCGCCAGGAAGGCCTCGCTGTACAGCGATGCGTACGGCGGGAAGAAATTCCGAGGGGCTCTTTAATCCGTGGGCGGTAAGGCAAAACTCAATACCGGCGTCATTTAATATGGACGCATTGCTGGGGGCGAGCTCCCAGTGCTTTAGTTCTGTTAAAGATATAAAGCGAGCTAAAAAGAGGTCGCTGAGATCGTAGGCTGTTGGGAATTTTACAGGAACAATTAATGTCGCTCCGGATTCTTTTATCGCTGAGGCTCGCTGATAGCTATCACCACCGCCAAGAAGTAGGTAGTTGAGATTGAATTCCTTTGCTACGACTTCAGCGCGGAGGATATCCTTCCACGAACCAGCTGAAAAAACAGAGGGGAGATCCGAGTTCGAGTTGAAAGCCTCAAGAGAAAGATTGGTCCCTCCTGAGAGGCCTCGGGGAGAGGCTTCAGCATACCAAGAGGCGTCAAGATGGGTTTGGCGTAAGAGCGCTGTGGCACCCATTAATGACCCGGGATATGACTGACGAGAAGATCCTTTGCGGAAACTGAAATGTGTGGAGGCAAGTGGACGAAGCATGGACTCGCGGGCATCGTCAATGGGCATTACAAGTGCCCCAGACCCACGGACAATTCCGTCTGGGACATGGGTGAGAACAGCCCCAAAACCAGCTTCGCGAAGAGCTTTTGCAGTTTTCGAATCTGGGATAAACTTCTCGTATGCGTCTATTTCTGGACGAACTGACTGATTCCAACCATAAGCCCCTTTGATGTTGGTTTCATATTGTGGGGTACGTGACCATCCCGCAGGCTTCACCTCCGGAAGGCCGTATGACGAATGAAGATCTACAAAAGACGGGTATAGGTGGTATCCTGTGAGGTCAAGTATGACGACAGGGCCTGAAACTGTAGAACTCGATGTCGCGGAACCTGATTGTACTTCGGGAATCTCCCCGCGGAAAAGCACAACTGTGGCGTCATTAAGAACCGTTGAAGCATCAACGTGGACGGTTGCGTGTTCTAGCACCGTTTTTACAAGATGTTTATCTACTGTTCCGTTAGTGGGGAATGTTGAAGAAGCGGGTGTTTGGGCTAAAGTGACTGTAGAAAAAAGACCGGTAAAAAAGACTGCAAAAGAAACTGTGAGTATTTTGTGCATGTTGAGCTAAAGAGATTGCTAAATAGAAGGGCAAGTTAATGACTGCAGGAGTAACTTGCACAAGCAATTTTAAGCATCTGAAAAGCCATGGCAAGTAATAAATTTCCAACCACTGTTTACGCTGAAATGACTCCCAATCCTGCAACAATGAAATTCGTTGTGGATAGAAAATTAGTTTCTGGATTGCATCAACTTGATTTTCATAATGTAAAGGAGGCTATGGTTTGTTCTCCACTTGCGGCGGAGCTTTTTAATTTCCCTTTCGTTGTGGGTGTTTTTATCAGTGGCGAAATCGTGTCTGTAACTAAAGATGAGTCGCTAGGATGGGAAATGATCGTTATGCAGCTCAGGGAATACATCCGTGAGTGGCTAGTGGATAATGAATTCGCTGTGGAAGAAGATAAAATATCTGAGCTTTCTGAATTTATTGGCGGAATTGACCAAGAAGGGAAATCAGCAGTATCAATAGACAAGCTTATTGAATCCGAGAACATATCACCTTCTGAATACGATGAACAAATAGGAGAACTTCTGAACGAATATGTAAGACCTGCTGTCGAGCAGGATGGA
>JABISU010000010.1 GCA_018700255.1 Flavobacteriales bacterium
CTCCCACTTGGACGTAATGTTGACGAGGCTATCAGAATACTAGATGCTCTTATCCACGTTGAAACTGTTGGTGAAGTTTGTCCTGCCAATTGGAGTAAGGGGAAAGAAGCTATGAGCGCAACCGACGATGGTGTTTCTGGTTACCTCGCGAATAATTAAATAAAGTAATCAAATTACTATTTAGTCAACTTAGATCTTCCTGTTTTCATAGCTTTTAACTCAGACCATTTATATGGAATGGGGTCAGCTTGAACAGACAGCGGAACGTCAAGCCCTTTCAGAAAGTCCGACGCTATTGTATTGAATAGTTTCGGGCTTTCTATACTTACAACGTGACCACAACCTTTTATCACAGATAGCTTCGCTTTCTTCTGGTTACATGCAAACTTATTGGCAGATCTGAAGAATATGTGATCTTGATCTCCCATAACTAAAAGACAATCTTTAGAAATCTGCCTGTTAACATATTCCTTTATGAGTTTAAAAAATGGTCTGTATAGTTCAACCCACTTCAAATATTCTGCAGTAGTCATTCTCATACTCTGCTTACGGAAAATATACCTACTCAATCGATGGTTCCTCCGAGGTAAGACTATGATACTGAACAGAGAATAAAACGCTCTAAATGGAAGTATATACGAGAGTAATTTACCACTATACACAAAGGCATGCATGAACATACTGCCATCAAAAATAGCGCCGGCCATAACCATCTTATCAATCAAGTGTGGCCTCAGCAAATCAAGCTTCTGTAATATCACCGACCCTATGCTTAAAGATAGAAAGTGAGCTTTCTCGATTTTAAGATGGTCAATGACTTTGATAATATCAAAAGCTACAATATCAAAATCATAGGCATTGTATTCAGGTTGAATATTTTTAGAGAATCCATGATCTCGAAGATCTAATAATAGTAAGCGGAAGTCTTTAGAAAAATATTCCACTTGAAATTTCCAGGTTCTAATTGATCCACCAGCACCATGTACGAATACAAGCCAAGGCGCCCCCTCCTTCCCAACTATTTCATAGTGCAGAAACTCACGCGAAATATTATCTGTACTATCCAAGATCTAAAAGCTTCTCCTGCATTATTTCAATCTTAGCAATAGCATCAGCTTCTTTCTTTCGCTCATTAGCTACAACTGAGTCAGGAGCACCGCTAACAAAATTCTCATTTGAAAGCTTACCTCTCACACTCTTCAAAAATCCTTTTTGATAATCGAGGTCTTTCTGAATCTTCAACTTTTCCGCCTCAATATCGAAGCCATCTCCGAAAGGAATATAAAATCTATGACGACCGACCATAAATCCGAATGCGCCCTCTACTTTCTCTCTCACTTCCTCAATACTTTCGAGATTTGTCAGGTGAGAAATAGCAGAATCTAAACCCTTTGGGTACCCCTCAGCCTTTTGAATCTTAAGTTCAAGCTTCTCTCGGTTAGCTATGCCATTGTCCTTGCGAATGTTTCTCACTCCACCCACAATTTCTTTTAAAACATCGAAGTCCTTCAACAAGTCACCTTTTACTAGGTCTGCTTCCGGCCACTCTGATACAATCAAAGCCTCTTCAGGTGTCCTCCTTTCTCCTAACCAAGACCAAACCTCCTCAGTTAAAAAGGGCATAAACGGATGTAATATCTTAACAATTCGTTCAAAGTGAGCGTAAGTATCATCAAGAGTCTTTCTATCAACAGGCTCTCCATAAATAGGCTTTACCAGCTCTAAATACCAGCTACAGAATTCCTCCCAAACAAGTCTATAAGAAGTCATAAGCGCCTCACTTAATCTAAATTCTTGGAACTGTGACTCTAAATCCTTCAAGGCTGCATTTGTTCTGCTTTCCATCCACTGGATAGCGAGTACTGCATGCTCGGGCTGCTCCTTAGATTCATCTATTTCCCAACCTTTAACAAGGCGGAAAGCATTCCAAATCTTATTCGAGAAATTCCTTCCTGTCTCACAAAGCTTCTCATCAAACGGTAGGTCATTCCCAGCCGGCGAAGTCAGTAGCATCCCAACTCTCACTCCATCAGCTCCGTACTTATCCATAAGCTCAATAGGGTCTGGGCTATTACCTAAGCTCTTTGACATCTTTCGCCCTAATTCATCCCTCACAATACCTGTAAAGTATACATTCTTAAACGGGGGTAAATTGCGGTAATGGTATCCACTCATAATCATACGTGCCACCCAGAAGAACATTATCTCCGGAGCAGTAACTATGTCATTCGTAGGATAGTAATAATCAACTTCCTGCTCTTTGTGCAATCCATCAAACACTTGAATTGGCCAAATCCAAGAGCTAAACCACGTATCCATTACATCCTCATCCTGCTTAAGATCACCCTCCACAATATCTCTACCCACCTTTTTTGAAGCAGCTTTCTGCGCCTCTTCTAAAGTTTTCGCAACTACGAAATCATCTTCACCTTCCCCAAAGTACCATGCAGGAATCCTGTGTCCCCACCAAAGTTGTCTACTCACACACCAATCCTTAATATTCTCCATCCAGTGGCGATAGCTATTCTTAAACTTAGCCGGATGAAACTGGATAGTATCGTCCATCACATGGTCTAGAGCAGGCTTCGCAAGCTTGTCCATCGCCATAAACCATTGAAGAGATAGACGTGGCTCAATTATAGCATCCGTTCTCTCACTTCTCCCAACCTTATTAGTATAATCTTCTATCTCTACAAGATTCCCAAGCTTATCAAGATCCTTAGCAATCTGTTTCCTCACTAAGAACCTGTCCATACCCTCGTACGATCCCGCATCAGAACTCATCGTACCATCAGCTGCAATCGTGTTAATCACCTCTAAATTATGCCTTATTCCGAGATCATAGTCATTCAGATCATGAGCCGGTGTTACTTTCAAACACCCAGTACCAAACTCTAAATCGATATAATCATCCTGAATTATCGGCACCTCTCTATTGCAAATCGGAATTATCGCCTTCTTACCATGAAGATGTACATACCTATCGTCATCTGGATGAACACAAATCGCAGTATCTCCTAATATCGTTTCTGGTCTTGTCGTTGCAACAGTAATCCACTCATCTACCTCTCCTACAATCTTATACTTAACGTAATAAAGATGTCCATTCTCTTCTTTGTGTATCACTTCCTCATCGCTAAGCGCTGTAAGAGCGACTGGATCCCAGTTCACCATCCTCACTCCACGATAAATGAGCCCCTCGTTATAGAAATGAATAAACGTATCTATTACCCCTTCGTAATAACCTTCATCCATTGTGAACCTCGTCCTATCCCAATCACAACTTGCCCCTAGCTTCTTCAATTGATCTAAAATAATCCCCCCATGCTCGTTAGTCCAATCCCAAGCATGTCCTAAAAACTCATCCCTACTAAGATCGCTCTTTTTTATGCCGGTCTCACGAAGCTTACGCACCACTTTTGCTTCAGTAGCTATTGAAGCATGATCTGTTCCTGGTACCCAACAAGCATTCTTGCCTAACATTCTTGCTCTTCTAACAAGCACATCTTGAATGGTATTGTTTAACATATGCCCCATATGAAGGACACCTGTAACATTCGGTGGGGGTATAACTACAGTGTAAGGTTCTCTCTCGTCTGGAGTGGACTTAAAGTACCCATTCTCCATCCAATAGCTGTACCATTTATCTTCCGTCGCACGGGGATCGTATTGAGCAGGAATTTCCATAAGGCAAAAATAGTTCATGAAAGAACAAAGCCACCCTGAAGGATGGCTTTGAAAAATAATTTTACTAAAAAACTTTTATATAAACTTAGTTATTTGTCGGTGCACCAGTAGCCCGCTGTTTTACGGGCACTCCACTAGGAGCTCCAAGGTCAGCAGCTTCAACACGTCCTTTAATACGAATGACTTTCGTGGGCTCGTTAGAAGCGTTTGATGTAATAGTCACAGACTTATTAATAGGTCCGATACGTTTAGTGTCGTACTTCACACTTATAGCAGAAGTTGCTCCTGGCATAATCGGATCCTTATCACACTTAGGCACTGTACATCCACAAGAACCCTTACAACGAGAGATAATCAGTGGTTCAGTCCCTGTGTTAGTTACTGTAAACTCACAAGCACCGTTACCACCTTGTGTGATAGTTTCGTAATCGTGGGTTGTTTTATCTAAAGAGATAACAGGACCGTTGGCCACTTCTTGTGCAGAAACGAATGCCATTAAACCGAAGGCAATAATAAAAGTAGAAAAAAATCTTTTCATAATGAAGTTAGTTATTAGCTCATTTTTATTTAAAGCATAAAGATACAAAAACAATTCCTATCTTTAAATGCAATTTCCTTGCCAAACTTACACTTGATAATCGAAATGTTTACAATAAAAAAAGCCCACCCCGAAGGGTAGGCTTTCTCAATATCATTTACAGACTTCTTAGTTACAAGAAGATCCGAAGACAGATAAGAATAATAGAAGGTCAGCAGTAGCAGACACTCCGTCACCGTCTAGATCACCTACACAGTCAGATCCAGCATCAAACGTACAAGAACCGTCATCATCATTAGCAAGAGCGTTAAAGTTATCCGCAGCATCATAAGTACAACCCATAACAACAGCTGGTGCACAATCGTCACAAGATGTGTAACATGGAGTACCATTGCCCGTAGCTGCATCAACAACAATTACAACACGGTTTCCTCCACCATTACTACAATCTCCGTTTACATACTCATCATCACCCCATGCA
>JABISU010000009.1 GCA_018700255.1 Flavobacteriales bacterium
TAGTGTCGATTTCGATAGATTTCAGGTAGCGTACTTTTTTATCTGCCATGATTTCAGTTCTTTAAGCTTTTTCTTCAGTAGAAGCTTCTTCCTTTACAGGAGCTTCTTCTTTTGCTGGAGCTTCTCCTTTTGCTGGAGCTTCTTCTTTGCGGTTAGACTTGTCGCGGCGAGATTGCGCGTAATTAATGTGATGCTTATCCATAGCAGTAGTGAGGAATCTCATGATTCTCTCATCGCGACGGAATTCAGTCTCGAAGGGTATGACAGCAGTTCCTGCAGCTTCCCACTCAATCAGATGATAGAAGCCTGAGGTCTTCTTCTGAATTGGGTAAGCGAGTTTCTTTAGTCCCCATGCGTCCTCATGGACGATTTTACCACCATTGCTGGCGATACTTGCACGGTACTTCTTTACTGTTTCCGCCACCTGCTCAGCAGATAACACGGGAGTCATAATGAAAACAGTTTCGTAACGATTCATTCTTTTATTCATTTAAAATGGGGCGCAAAAGTACGATATGTATAAAGGAAACGCAAGGGTTTTAATGCAAATCATTTAGGTCCTTTGCAAAGGTCATATAAAGAATGTGTAAAACTCACTTTGCACAATCATAAAATGCCCCCGATATTCGCAGTATGAGTGAGAACAATTATTTAGTCTCCGCAAGGAAATATAGACCGCAGGATTGGGATTCTGTAGTGGGGCAATCAGGGATTACTCAAACTCTTCAAAAAGCCATTTCCTCAGGCTCCATTGCTCAAGCTTATTTATTCTGTGGACCCCGAGGAGTTGGTAAAACAACTAGCGCTCGAATTTTTGCAAGAGCAATTAATGGTTTTGAACCGGATGATGACGCTATGGCTTTCAATGTTTTCGAACTTGACGCTGCATCTAATAATAAGGTTGAGGATATTAGAAGTATTGTTGAGCAAGTTAGAATACCACCTCAACACGGAGTATATAAAGTGTATATCATCGATGAGGTTCATATGCTCAGTCAGGCTGCATTTAATGCTTTTCTTAAAACTTTAGAAGAGCCTCCTCCTCACGCTGTGTTTATTCTTGCTACAACAGAAAAGCACAAGATCTTACCTACGATTCTATCTCGTTGTCAGATTTTTGATTTCCATAGAATTACTGTTCCTGATATTGTTTCTAGTCTTCAGGAAATTGCTGTCAAGGAAGGGGTAAAAACGACACCTGAGGCATTGCATATTATTGCTGCTAAAGCTGACGGAGCTCTACGAGATGCCCTAAGTATGTTTGATCAACTAATTGCGTTTGCAGGTAAAGAGCTTACATATGATATCGTTACTGAGCAGTTGCATGTACTTGATCACGATACTTATTTTGAAATAGTTGACTTTGCATTAAATGCAAATATTCCTGATTCTTTGTTGTTGTTTGATAGTGTCTTAGCTCGTGGGTTTGATGCTCACCATTTTCTCTCAGGGTTAGGTAATCACTTGCGTAGCTTGATGGTATGTCGTGACCCTCGAACACTTAAATTGATGGAGACAACCTTAGAAGTGAAAACTAAGTTCTCTGAACAAGCTTCTATAGCAGACTTACATTTTATAGTTGATGCTCTTTCAATAACGAATGAAGCTGACACGCAATATAGGACGAGCCAGCACCAGCGACTTTTAGTTGAGCTTGCAGTCATGAAGATTTGCTCATTAAAGAGCTCATCAGAAAATCCTCTACCATCGGTGGAGAAAAAAAAAAGCTTTAACGAATTAATCCCACCTGATATAGAGGGTGTTGTTGAGGTAAATGAAAAGCCTAAGCCTAAGCCTAAGCCTGTAGCTAAGCCAGCGGTTTCATCCGTAATACCTACCCCTACTCCTTCCTCAGAACCCGTAAAATCTCAAGAGATTTCTCATGACCCTGTAGCAAAGAAAGTTGTGTCGGGGAAATTGCGTGGTGGAGGGGTGAAGTTGGCTGGGAAATCAAAGAGTCTCTCAGAAACGGTAAACTCAGAGTTGGATCACAAAGAGAATGAGGTGGATGAGTCTTGGAAGGAGGAGGTTACAATAGAAAAGATTAAGGCGGCATTGGTGCTTTTTATCGATATTCATAAGAAGGCGAAGCGGGTTAGCTTGGTTTCTACATTAACAATGTGTGAGCTTGAGTTGAAGGGCAATGTGGTGATTTTTAATGTATTAAACGCGCTCCAGGAAGTGCAGCTTAATGATGAGCGCACGGATTTGCTTTTTCATTTTCGAAAAAATGTAAAGAATTCTTTAATTGAATTATCTATTAATGTCATTCCTTCGGAAGATGGTGATGATGCACCTAAGACTTTTTTGACTGATAAAGAAAGGTATATGGATATGGTTAAAAAGAATCCAAGTCTTGATGTGTTGCGGAAAAGATTGGATTTGGATTTAGGCTAAATTAATCAAGTAATTATGCGAACTGATAAATTTTTATGGGCCATTAGGGTGATGAAAACCCGATCAAAAGTAGCCACACATTGCAAAGAAGGAAAAGTGAGTTTAGATGGTGATAAATTAAAGCCATCAAAAATCTTAAATATTGGAGATATTGTTGTCGTGAGAAAGGGGGCGGTGTCATTTTCTTTCAAAGTTGTATCATTCCCTAAAAGTCGTGTAGGTGCGGCTTTAGTTTCAGAATATGCAAAAAACATAACCCCTCAAGATCAGTTGGATAAACTTGAAATGATCAGGCTTTCAAATAGGGATAAGCCTAACGGTGTAGGTCGTCCTACGAAGCGTGAGAGAAGAAGTTGGGACAAAGCTTTCGAGGAGTGATGGTAAAGGTGAGAAGGGTAGATAGCGAGGTGTTGAGATGTGTGAGGCATAAGGTGCTTTGGCCTCATTTAGCAAATTCTAAACAAGCTATTATTGATATAGATAATAGCAAAGGCGCCATTCATTTAGCTGCCTTTTACAAAGGTGATGTTGTCGGAGTCGCTTCATTGTTTAATCAAAAATGCGAGCGGTTTCCAGAACTTTTTAAATCTTTAAAAGTACGCAGATTGAGAGCTATGGGCGTGCTTGATAATAGGAGAGGTGGAGGAGTTGGAGCTTTAATTATTCAACAGGCAATTGAAGAGCTAAAGGGTGAGGGAGTAGATGTAATTTGGTGTGATGCAAGGGAGGTTGCTTGGGGTTTTTATGAGATTCAGGGCTTTAAATTCGGATGTCAAATAAATGGTGAAGAATTAGAAGCATACCAAATCCCGAATGTTGGCTTGCATAAAATCATGTTTAAGCGTTTGTAAAAGGAAAAACGAATGTATTTTTACGCCATTAATTTTTGAGACTATGCCGCAAATTTCAAATGTAGGTCTGGCGATGCCAAGCAGTCCGATTCGTAAGTTGATGCCATTTGCTAATGCTGCTGTAAAAGCTGGAAAACGAGTTATTCATTTGAATATAGGCCAACCTGATGTGTCGTCTCCAAGCGTGGCTTTAAGTGCCCTAAAGGATGATGAGAGAACCGTCATTGAATATAGTCCTAGTGAAGGTTATGAGTCCTACAGAGAGGCACTTTCTATGTATTATAAGAATGCAAGTATTCATGTAGAGGTGGATGATTTAATTGTTACAACAGGCGGTTCGGAAGCGCTCATTTTCGGAATGCTATCATGTATGGATCCGGGAGATGAGCTAATTATTCCAGAACCGTTTTATGCCAACTACAATGGTTTTGCTAAAATGGTTGGTGTAAACATTGTTCCTGTAACGGCTTATATCGATGATGGTTTTGCGCTACCTCCAATTGAGGATTTTGAAGCAAAGATTACATCTAAAACGAAAGCTATATTAATTTGTAACCCCGGGAATCCTACTGGGAAGGTTTATAATTCCGAAGCCTTAGATGCACTCGCTAAACTTGTTCTCAAGCACGATCTGTATATTTTCTCAGATGAGGTGTACAGAGAGTTTTGTTATGATGGATCTCAACCCAAATCAGTATTAGAACTTGAAGGTTTAGCTCAGAATGCCATAATGATCGATTCAGTTTCTAAGCGATTCAGCATGTGTGGAGCTCGTGTGGGTGCTTTAGTCACTAAGAACGCTGCGTTGCGTCAGACAATAATGAAGTTTGCGATGGCTCGTTTATCCCCACCTACTTTAGGCCAAATAGCTTCTGAAGCGGCCCTCAAAGCTCCAGCTTCATATTTCGAGGATGTTCGCTCCTGTTACGTTAATAGGAGAGACGTGTTGGTCAATGGTCTCAATAACATTCCGGGTGTTACGTGTCCTACACCAGGTGGTGCTTTTTATGCTGTATGTAAACTCCCGATTGACAACAGTGATGAATTCTGTCAGTGGATATTAGAAAGCTTTAACCTTGATGGAGACACGGTTATGATGGCTCCTGCTTCAGGATTCTACTCAACAGAGGGTGCTGGTTATAATGAAGTTAGGATAGCCTATGTTTTGGATTTACCACTTTTAGAACGAGCTGTTGTTTGTCTCAAAGCTGCTCTTGAACTTTACCCGGGTCGCACAACTTAGATTACCATGAAGTATCCTCTGAGTTTTATATTGCTGTTTACTGCACTACTTATATCCTTAATAAATATTAGTGGTTTTCATGCGCAAGGGGATACAACTTGGGTTTCAACTTATACCTGGGAAGCCCAAAATAACCCAGAGACAAACTACGATAGTCCAGGCAGAAGGTGGTTCCAATTCCCCGAGTCTGATAATGATGTTGAGTACAGAAAGGTGCTCATGTATCATAAATTGAAATGTTTCGATCAAGGAACTGCTGGAGGTTTAGGGTACGCTTGTGGTGAGTGGGATTATCTAACTTATAGTTATTTGTTTGATCATACAGGTGAGTTGGATTCAACCATGTATAACCATCCATATTACAAGATTAACAACCAAGAATTCGAAACAGACACTTTAATTTTTAGCCCTGAAAATGGAGCTCCTCATGATACTTACAATACGGAGTATTCAAGAATTAACCTAGATATAATAGGTGAGGTTACAACTACTATAAATTTAGAAACAGAGCAGGTTTCAGAATTAACTTCAGCAACAAATGCAAGGCGATTAACTTTTACGATTACAGCCCAAGAGTTGTCTATAATGGGAGTTGTGCCAGGTTTACCGATTAAAAGAATTAGCTGGAATGTGGAATCATTTCAATCGGATTTATTAACTCTAAGAGTCAGTCAAGGTGAAGGTGAGTGGCAACAGGTTTATGCCTATCCTGTTGAAATTACTGATCTTCTAGAGTTAGACTTGGATGGTGATGAATTTATTTGGGATAACGAATCTGACTTGCATTTTGACTTATTGCTAGACGGAGTTGTTGGGGTGTCGTCTGATGCGGTTTCGTCTCCTAGCTTAGTGGAGGCTTTTGATGCAGATGGTGGTTATGTGAGATTTGATGGTTTAGATAAAATCTCAATAAACCCTGATCTACTTACTGATTTAAATAACGAGGTTACTCTCGAGTGCCTTCTTAAAGGAGACGCGGATTATTTACCTGCAAACACAACCATTTTCGAAGCGGTTAATTTTTCTGGACAGCGCGAGATAAACGTACATATGCCATGGAGTAATTCTAGAATCTATTGGGATGCAGGGTACGATGGTGGTTATGACAGAATAGATAAAGCTGCAGTAGAGAATGATTACGAAGGAGTTTGGGTTCATTGGGCGTTTGTTAAAAATGCTGAGACTGGTGTTATGAAGATGGTTAGGAACGGTGTGGTTTGGCATGAAGGAATGGACAAGGACAATACTTTTGGAAA
>JABISU010000008.1 GCA_018700255.1 Flavobacteriales bacterium
GTTGAGCGCAAACGTATGCGCCAGTGGATGATGAGAATCACAGCTTACTCCGACAAGCTTATCGAAGGATTAGACGATCTAAATTGGTCTGATAGTATCAAAGAAGCCCAAAAAAACTGGGTAGGCAGATCAGATGGTGCTACAGTAAGTTTTAAAGGAGGTGGGGACGCTTCTGGGTGTGAAGTGGATGTATTTACAACCAGGCCTGACACGTTATACGGTGTGAGCTTTGTGGTACTCGCCCCAGAACATAAATTAGTCCCTGAGTTTACCTCTGAAAATAAACTAAGAGAGGTGAGTGACTACATTCTGGCGGCCTCTAAAAAAAGCGAACGAGAAAGACAAGGAGAAAAGAGTATTTCAGGTGTTGAGATAGGGGGTCATGTTATCCATCCACTTACTGGTGAAAATATCCCGGTTTATATCTCTGATTACGTGCTAGCTGGTTACGGTACCGGAGCTATAATGGCTGTCCCTGCTGGAGATGAGAGAGATTGGAAATTTGCCAAGTATTTTAATATAAACATTCCTTCGATTTTTAAAGGGCATGACTCTGGTGGGTCAGTGGATTCTGACGATAAAGCCATTCTACAAAATTCTAAAGAACTAAATGGGCTCTCTAAACTTGATGCAATATCTACCGCTTTAAATTTATTAGAGTCGAAAGGATGTGGAGAGAGGAAAATAAATTACAGATTGCGTGACGCCGTTTTCTCAAGACAACGTTACTGGGGAGAACCATTCCCTATTTGTTATGAGAATGATATTCCGCAACTTATCGAAAACGAAACGGTAACTCTACCCCCAGTCGATGAGTACCTTCCTACAGCTGATGGTGAGCCGCCACTTGCTAGGGCAAAGCGTGAAGATTGGCCTGTCTTTAAAGGTGATAGAATGGAAACCAACACCATGCCTGGATGGGCTGGATCGTCTTGGTATTTCCTACGTTACATGGATCCCCACAATGAAAAGGAGTTCTGCGCTCGTGAAAAATCGGATTACTGGGGTCAGGTCGATCTTTATGTTGGAGGAGCTGAGCACACTACGGGGCACTTGTTGTATTCAAGGTTTTGGACGAAATTCTTATACGATTTAGAACTAATCCCTTTTGATGAGCCCTTCAAAACCATGATCAACCAGGGTATGATTTTAGGGCGGTCAAGCTTTGTATACAGAATTCAAGGAACCTCTACATTCGTGACCTACGAGGATAGAAAAGCACATAAAACTCAGCGTTTACACGTTCACATCTCACTGGTAGAAAACGATAAGCTTGATATCGAACGTTTTAAAGCTTGGAGGACTGAATTCGCAAAAGTTGAATTTATGACATGTCCTGATGGAACGTACACCTGTGGACACGAGATCGAAAAGATGTCGAAATCTAAGTACAACGTTCAGACTCCAGATGATCTTATAGAGAAATACGGAGCAGACACGTTAAGATGTTACGAAATGTTTTTAGGTCCACTCACGCAATCTAAACCTTGGGATACTCAAGGAATTTCAGGGGTTCATAATTTCCTAAGAAAGTTCTCAAAACTCGCTTTAGCTTCAGAAAATTGCGAAGCTTCTAAGCCAGAGCTAAGAATTGTCCACAAGACTATTGAGAAAGTAACCTCTGATTTAAATCGTCATGCTTTCAATACAGTCGTCAGTGCTCTAATGATCGCCGTCAATGATTTAAATGATCTCCATTCTGTGAAATCTCATGTAGGTCTCCGTCCTTTAGTAACTCTTTTAAGCCCATACGCTCCACACCTTGCTGAAGAGCTTTGGAAAGCCCTTGCCGGTGAGGGATTAGTGATCGATTCAGCTTGGCCTAAAGCTGAAAAATCATATTTAGTAGAAGACGAGGTTAACTATCCTGTGTCTTTTAACGGAAAAGTTCGATTCAAATTAATTCTTCCTGCATCAACTGATATCGGAGAGGTTGAATCTATCGTGGTGGCTGATGAGCGAACCATCAAACAACTCGACGGTAAAGAAATTAGAAAAGTAATCGTTGTGAAAGGCCGAATAGTTAACATTGTAAGTTAACTTTATTTTCGAAAATTAATTTCTTTATTATGCAAATATCTTATTTTAAGCAAATTATAAGTGTGTTTTCGATGCTTTTCTTTGCTGTATCTCTTGCCTTTTCGCAATCAACTGAAAATCCCATGCCATACAATCCAGACTCAGATGGCAGTGGCTCTATTACAGTTATAGACTTGGTAGAGTTTCTAATTTTTTATGGAAGTCCCTTTGTTGTGGAGGGTGCTATTCCGATAGAAAATGGTGGTACTGGAGCAATTACAGCCGAAGATGCCCGTCTTGCTCTCGCGATATCTCTATTCTCTGACATCACAGCCTTGGGGGAAGAAAATCCCTCAGCCCAAATCACAGGTGATCTCTCTCTTACCGGTAAGCTTCAACAGGGAAGTGCAACAATTGCCGATGGAGATTACTCTTCCGCTTTAGGTGTGTCAACTTCCGCGACAGGTTACGCTTCATACGCTGAAGGGCAAAATACTACAGCGTCAAATACCACTGCTCACGCTGAAGGATACGGAACTACTGCTAGCGGGTTATTCTCACACGCAGAAAACCGCAATTCTACAGCCACTGCTACCTGCGCTCATGCAGAGGGGGAAAACACGAGTGCTACTGCAGACGCATCGCACTCGGAAGGGATGAACACTTTATCAAGTGGATTCACTGCCCATGCTGAAGGCTATGGTAGTATCGCATCTGCTAGTTATTCACACGCAGGGGGGAGATATTCTACCGCCTCTGCTACTGGATCGTTTGCGCACGGATTCCAACTTATCGCAGACCAAACCTACTCCACTACATTAGGTAAATACAATCTCTCAGATAGAACAGGAACAATACTAGTTGTTGGAAATGGGACCGCTGATTCTTTGAGATCTAACATCTTTGAAATAGACGCTGTAGGAGGCCTTATCAATGGTGATTTTACAATCTCAGGGTCCATTACTGCTAATGGAGTTGATCTTGTAGATGAAAACGCAACTCTTTCAAATAGTATTATCGCGCTTGAAACTGAGATTTCTACTTTAGATACTATGATTATAAATTTACAAGGAATCGTTGCCGATCTTCAAAACCAAATCAATCTATATCATCCCTGAGTAAAGCTAACCTTTTACGTCCTCACACCTCACAAACTCTGCGTCTGGATCAAATAGCAATCTATACGTGTTCAGTTTCTGGTATGGAGTCTCTGAAAGAATATTAACTATGTGCATCATTTTGGGATTGAAATCTCCAATCCATGTAATGATCATTTTCTTGTATTGAACTGAATGGTGACTCAGAGCCTTCTTAATCTCACGCATCATCAAGCTTTCCAATCCGTTTTTTTGGTGTTTCGGAACTACCCCAAATACAACTGCAAATGCATTTTGAGGCTTTCTAAATCTTTTGTAGAATAAGAACTTCAACTTACCTACAAGGTTTAGATTCCCATTTATATATTTAAAAACCTCATTTAATTCCGGCAAGGACACCAAAAAAGCAACAGGTTCTGAATTGTGATATACAAACCAAACCAACTTCTCATCAATTACCATCTTCATTTTCTTAAAGATGAGAAGCGCCCTTTCTGAGCTGATACCTTTAAAACCAGAGTGTGTTTTCCAGGCGGTATTATAAATCGTTCTAAAATCTTCTGCGTAATCGCTCAATTTGCTCAACTCAATATGACGAAAGCTATATCCCTCTCTGTCATTCATCTGGCGCGCCTTTCTACTGAAAGTCTCTTTCATGGGGTCTTGTATCTCCACTTCATACATATACTGTGAGAAAAAAACTTTAAAGCCATATTCCTCAAAAAGCCCACGATAGTAAGAAGGTTGATAAGCATTTCCATAAATGGGCGGTCTATCATAGCCGTCAATTAAAAGCCCCCAATACTTATTTCTCTCTCCGAAATTAATAGGACCATCCATTGCTTGAGAGCCTAAATCCTCAAGCCACTGTCTAGCTGTATCAAACAAGGTGAATGCAGCAGATTTATCGTGTATGACCTCAAAAAAACCGACCCCCCCTGTTGGTTGCCTCTCTTTTTTTGATTGCCTATAGTCTATGAAAGCAGCTATTCTTCCAATATCTTCTCCTGAATCACTTATTAATATCCATCTTCTGGCAACTCCATTTCTAAATAAGTGATTTTTCTTCTCGTCAAAAACTTCTTCAACTTCTTGCTTAATGTGTGAAATCCAATTTTCATCATGTTTATAAACCGTGAATGGAACCTTGTGAAATCTCTTAATCTCTCTTTTCGATAAAACAGGTATTGTTTTCATTATTTAACTCTACAGAAATATTGGTTGATAAAGATATCAAAAAACACAAATCTTCTATACTTATTTATCAAAACATTTTTGTATTTTACAGGATTGGTTAAATCTCTAATTATCTAGATGGAAAACAAAATCGTGGTTATAACTGGTGGGAGCTCTGGTATTGGCAGGGCGTTATGCGATTGTTTTATTGACGCAGATTATAAAGTTGCAATTGCATCTAGGTCTCAAAACAGTCTTGAAAAGGTTCAATCTGAGCTTCGTTCAGAAGGGCATGAAATCTTAACCGTAAAAACAGATGTTCGGTTAGACAACGATTGTAAGAATCTGGTTGATAAGGTGATTGAAAAATATGGCAGAATTGACGTTTTCATTAACAATGCGGGTATTACCTGGTATGAGAGTGATGAAGATGGTATCAACATTGAAAAACACAGAGAGATACTCGACACAAACCATTTTGGCACTGTTCAATGTACCAAGTACGCATTACCTCATTTACTTAAGAGCAAAGGAAGTCTAGTGGGGGTGTGCTCAATCGCTGGTGAAGTGGGACTCCCAAATCGTTCAGCATATTCCGCTTCTAAGTTTGCAATGAATGGTTTCCTGAGTTCGCTTAGAGTTCAATACTTAAACAAAGGTCTTCACGTATTAATTACATACGTTGGATACACATCAACAAACATTAGAAAAATAGTTAAGGATGACTATAAATCAAGTCAGTTCCCGCCTGGCTATGGAGAAACTGTAAAAGAAAAGGGGATGATGTCAGCCGAAGAGACCGCAAGGTATATTTTCAAAGGAGTAAAAAGGAGAAAAAGATATGTTAGACCTACTTCTGTTGGACAGCTCACTGTTTGGTTAAATAAGTTGTTCCCCAAACTCAACGACAAACTCGCCGCCAAGTATTACAACTAAAAACAAAACCTCGCTATCTCAATGATAACAAGGTTTTATAAAACTGCAGTGTTGCCCCACCAGGACTCGAACCTGAAACGTCTGCACCAAAAGCAGATGTGTTGCCATTACACCATGGGGCAAAAACGTGTGCAAAGATAGTAAAGTTAGACTAATTTATTAAGTAAATTGCAGTACTAAATGGAAGTACTAAATCTCATTCAAGGCAAGTTTATTTCTGCCAAAAGCGGTGAATGGCTTGACCTTACCAACCCAAGCAAAGGTAAGGTTTACGGTCGACTGCCTAGATCTGGATCTGAAGATGTCAATCTTGCTGTAGAATCTGCCAACAAGGCGTTTAAAAGCTGGTCAGATACACCTAGTAACGATCGAGCTGCTTGCTTGAATAGACTTGCAGATTTAATTGCAAAAAACGCAGAGCTTCTCTCTTGTGCAGAATCAACTGACAATGGTAAACCTATATCGTTAGCAACGTCTGTTGATATTCCAAGGGCTGAATCAAATCTTCGATTCTACGCTTCGGCAATTCAGCACTTTGCTTCTGAGTCACACTCTATGGGGGGAGTGGCTATCAATTACACTCTTAGGAAGCCTTTAGGGGTCGTTGCGTGCATCTCACCCTGGAATCTCCCGCTTTACTTATTTACTTGGAAGGTCGCACCTGCATTAGCCGCTGGGAACTGTGTAGTTGCCAAGCCCTCAGAAATAACTCCTGTAACAGCATACTTGTTAAGTACATGGGTGAAAGAGGCTGGTTTCCCAGATGGTGTCTTTAACATCATACACGGTTTGGGAACAGAGGTGGGAGACGCTTTAGTTCGTCACCCAAAAATAGCAGCAGTTAGCTTTACAGGAGGTACAAAAACTGGTGCACATATCGCTTCTGTAACTGCTCCACGTTTTAAGAAATTGAGCTTGGAGTTAGGTGGAAAGAATGCTGCCATCATATTTGATGATTGCAATTTCGAGGA
>JABISU010000142.1 GCA_018700255.1 Flavobacteriales bacterium
ATGATTACACATATTCATATAATGAACCGTTAGCAGAAAACTACTTTTGGCATCCAGCATATGATGATTACCCTGTAGTAGGGGTAACTTGGGGTCAAGCTGTAGCTTTCAACGCTTGGAGAACTCAAATTATGAATGAGTGGAGGCAGCAAGAAGGTCAAACCTATATTCAAAAGTTCCGCCTTCCATCCGAAGCTGAGTGGGAATATGCAGCTCGTGGAGGTCGTAACCTTGCACCATACCCATGGGGTGGACCATACATTCGTAACGAACAGGGTTGTGTTTTAGCTAATTTTAAACCTATGCGTGGTGACTATGTAGAGGATGCTAATGCTTATACAGCTCCTGTTGAGTCATACAGCCCCAATGATTATGGGCTTTACAATATGTCTGGAAATGTTGCTGAGTGGACTAACACTGCTTTTGACGAAACAGTATATGATTTTGCCTTTGATTTAGCTCCTGATTATGTTTACCATGCTAAGATCGACGATTCTGCTGCCCTCCATAGGAAAGTAACACGTGGTGGCTCTTGGAAAGATATTGGATATTATTGCCAAACTGGAACTCGATCGTTTGAATACAGTGATACCGCTAAAGCATTTATTGGATTCCGATCTGTAATGTCTTACCTCGGACGAGGTAAATCTGGACCTAAAGAAGAGTGGAATTAATCTGCTTAAATAAAAAAAAATACCTGAAACCATAGTTTAATAATAAATTATTAAACTAAAAAAAAACAAAGAAAATGAAACCCGGAACAAAAAATTTTAGCCCAGGATCAAAGAACTTTAAGCAATTTATGGCTAAGCTCTATGGTTGGGGAGCGGCAGTAGTAATACTTGGAGCTTTATTTAAAATAAACCACTATCCGTTTGCAAATGAAATGCTCGTTGTAGGTCTTGGAACTGAGGCATTGATATTCTTCTTTTCTGCGTTTGAGCCTATCCCGCATTCAGAACCAGATTGGACCTTGGTATACCCACAACTTGCAACGGGTGATGAATCAAAAACAGCTGTTGCTGAATTAGACTCTCTACTTACTGATGCAAACATTGACTCTAAACTTCTAAAGAATTTAGGGGATGGTATGAAAAACCTTGGTGATCAAGCAAGTAAAATGAGTAATATGGCTGACGCCGCAGGAGCTACACAGGAATTTAGCGATTCACTTGTAAAAGCATCAAATAGAGTTGATGAAATGGCAAATACCTATGAAGGAGTTTCTAGTTCATTAACAGGACTTGTAGGATCACAAGAAGCTGGAAATTCTGCTGGAAAGAATTTAGAGCGTATGAATTCAAATCTTGATTCATTGAATGCTATGTACGAGATGCAATTACAACAGTTAGAAGCGAATAAAGAACTTTATTCTGGAATGGGAGAGTTAGTAAAAACGCTTAACGATAGTGTAAAGGATACAAAAGCTTATAAAGAGCATATTGCTGCTCTTGCTGAAAATCTTGCATCATTAAATACTGTTTATGGCAATATGCTCAATGCTATGGGCAATAAACGTAGCTAAGCCATGGCAGGAGCTAAAGAGACCCCAAGACAGAAAATGATAGGGATGATGTACCTTGTCCTTACTGCACTACTTGCGTTAAATATTTCAAAGGAAGTACTTAATGGTTTTGTGAAAGTTGAAAATAGTCTTCGAACAACTCAAGAAACACTATCTTCAAAAATTCACGATACCTACACTTCGTTGGAATTAAAATACAATAGTAATCAGGAAAAGGTTGGTCCGTTTTACGATGAAGCACAAGTAATCGTCGAAAAATCAAATACCCTTATTAAATATATAACTAAATTAAAAGCACATTGCTTGGCAACATCCGAAGGTGATTTCGAGGAACAAGATGCACTTGATTTTGAAAAATATTTTGGAACCGATGAATTTGGAAATGATACCGTTCTTAATCTAAAGTATATAGGTAAAAAAGATGAGTTTCAGGCATTGACAACTTATATGGTTGGCGGAAAATCTCACTTACCTAAAGCTGGTGAGTGGACAGCTAATGGATTGAAACTTTCTCTTGAGGCTTATAGAGAATACCTCAAAAATTTAAATGTCACCGATATTGATGGAGTGGATCGAACTATATCTGATAGTTTTCTTAAATCATTAAATGAAAGGTTTTCCTTCGATAAAGAAATTGAAGATGGAAAGGAGGTCCTCTGGGAATCTGCTAATTTTTATGATGTACCATTAGCCGCCGTGATTCCACTAATGTCAAAGATGATTATCGATGTTCAGGATGCTGAAGAAGATGCGCTTGCTTGGTTATTAGATGCAATTGAGTCTAAAAGTTTAAAATTCTCTGAGGTGATGCCTCTGACTATACCACAATCAAACTATATTCTTAGAGGCGATACTGTTAGGGCAAATATATTTCTTGCTGCCTTTGATAGAACTAAAAAGCCAGAAGTGTACATAGACCCAAATAAATGGGATGGTAAAGATTCTACTGAGTTAGATTATGTTGGTTTAGGTATTGAACCATTAGATGTCAATGAGCAAGGTCAAGGCCTTTTAGCTTTGGCATCAAAAGGAATGACACTCGGACAATATCAATATAAAGGAGTAATTAGGTATCAGGGGGCAGAAGGAGATATGCAATCTCAACCATTCTTTACGCCCATATTTACTATTGCAGAAGCGGCTCTTGTGGTTTCTCCAACTAAAATGAATGTATTCTATAGAGGAGTACCTAATCCTGTTGAAGTAAGTGTTCCAGGAGTACCTAGCAATAAGCTAAAAGTTGCAATATCTAGAGGACATAAGATTAATAGACAATCAGATGGGACATACATAGTAGAACCAGCTAATTCGTCTTCCAATAAAGTAGCTACTATTTCTGTTAAAGGTGAAATGCCTGATGGGTCTATTAGTAATCTTGGTAATGCTGAATTTAGAGTTAAGCGTATACCTGACCCCGTACCATTTTGGGCTGGTAAAAAACCTTCCGACAGAACTATTACAAAGAATGAAGTCATCTCATTTGCTCCACTCGCAGCAAAGATGGATAATTTTGATTTTGATGTTAAAGTACGAGTTAAGAGCTTTACTATACGCTTAAGTAAGGATGGTACATTCAAAGAACTCAACTCTCCTAATAATAGAATAACTTCAGACATGAAGGCTCTGTTAAACCGTGTGAAAAGAGGTAATACAATATACTTTGAAGATATCATCGTAGGTATGCCTGACGGAACTGAACGTATGGTTTCATCTTTAAAACTTAAAATAACCAGCTAAATCTTTTAATAATGAGTAATTTATTCAAGTACACATTACTAGCTATCATTTGTATTACTCTATCATTTGAGGGTAATGCTCAAGTACAAAACGTCCTTGACGGTGCGTATGTTAAGGAAACTAATCTAACGAAGAGGGTGATTCCCTACCCATACTTGCGTGAAGCAGACGTGATGTACTTCCGCCGCATTTGGCAAGAAATGGACTTGAAACAAAAGATTAATCATCCATACTACTACCCTGTTGACCCTATTGAAGACAGAAGTAATTTATTTGATGTAATTCGAGATGGCTTACTTATTGAAGGCTCATTAGTAGCTTATAGTACCGGACCTGTTGGTGATGAGGATGAGTTTACTATTCCATTATCTCCTGACAGTATTCGTAAAATTCTGAACCCTATTGAACGAATTGATGAATGGGATGAGTTTGGTGAAAAGATCGGCTTTAAGGAAATTATAACTCCGATTGAATCAGATAAAATTACTCGATACCGATTGAAAGAAGATTGGATTTGGGACAGGCAACGCAGCGAACGGTATGTTAGAATTATTGGTATAGCGCCTATGATTGAGGATTATGATAGGGATGGGGATAGTATGGGATACGCACCATTGTTTTGG
>JABISU010000016.1 GCA_018700255.1 Flavobacteriales bacterium
AAGGAAAACACGCTCGTCTCGGCGCATTTCTTCGCTCATAGCTTCAGCTACGGATTCTCTATATGTAATTTCACGCATGGTATTGACGCATAATTTGGTCGGCGAAGATAAGCCAATTATGACTGTATTAAGCACCTCTCTATTCATACCTTTGTAATTCTGAGAAATGTGTCTCAGATTTTCAATTATTAAGTATGAAATTGCTTGTTTGTATCAGTAAAGCTCCAGATACCACTAGTCGTATCGCCTTTACAGACGGAGATAAACGCTTCGATGAAAGCGGCGTCCAATTTATTGTCAATCCTTATGATGAGTGGTATGCTCTTGTACGTGCTATAGAATTGGTTGAGGCTCAAGGAGGTTCCGTCACTACAATTACAGTAGGAGACGCAACATGTGATCCTATTATTCGCAAGGCTTTAGCTATAGGTGCTAGTGATGCAGTGAGAATTGATGCTAATCCTACAGATTCTTCTCAGGTTGCTAGATTGATTTCTAATTATGCAAATGATAAATCGTATGATATCATATTTGCAGGTAAAGAAGCCATTGATCACAATTCATCTGCTGTTCCTGCTATGATTGCGGAGTGTATGGACCTTCCATATGTTGCACTTGCTACTTCAATTGATGTAGATGGTGATGTATCAACTCTTAATTGTGAATCTACCGGAGGTACAAACAATGTATCTGTAAATGGTGCGTTTGTATTAAGTGCTACAAAGGGTATGTCTGAGCAAAGAATACCTAATATGAGAGGAATTATGTCTGCAAGAACTAAACCTCTTACAGTTGTTGAAGCTTCAGGAGTAACCGCTACTACAGAGGTGAGTAAATTTACATTACCACCTACAAAAGGAGATTGCGTTATGGTAGATGCCGATAATGCATCAGAGTTAGTTCGTCTTTTACGTGAAGAAGCAAAAATTATTTAGATGTCAGTTTTAGTATATATCCAAACACAAGACGGTAAAGCGACTAAGGCCGGACTTGAAGTTGCATCGTTTGCAAAAAATATGAATGTAGGTAACGTGACAGCACTTGTTCCAGGCACATTATCAGGTGACGGTGGTCTTGGTTCTGTTGGTGTTTCTAAAGTTCTACACTTCTCGGAAGGCGTAACAGATAATGCACAACTTTCTAAACTTACTCAAGCAGCGGCTCAAAGTGTTGACGCATCAACTATTGAATTCTCGGGTAACAACGATGGCAATTCTATAGCGCCCCGTGTTGCAATAGCCATGAATGTTGGTTACGTATCAGGCGTTACTTGTCTTCCCGATAGTAAGACATTTACAAGAAATGTATTTAGTGGAAAAGCTACAGCTGCTGTTAACGTAAAGTCTGATGTTTGTGTCATTTCTATTACACCTAATTCGTACGGCATTAAATCTGATGCAGGAGAGGCTTCTGTAGAAACGTTTTCTGCTGATATAGGGGCTCAGCGTGTCGTTTTAAATGGATTTACCCCAACAAGTAATGATGGTTCTGTTCCTCTACCAGAGGCAGAAAGAGTAGTTTCTGCTGGCCGTGGCCTTAAGGGACCCGAGAATTGGGGTATTGTTGAGGATCTAGCACGTGCATTAGGTGCCACGACAGCTTGCAGTCGTCCCGTAGGAGATATGGGTTGGCGTCCTCATCACGAGCATGTAGGCCAAACAGGTTTAACCATACGCCCCGACTTATACATTGCCTGTGGTATATCAGGTGCGATTCAGCATCTTGCGGGGGTCAATCAAAGTAAAGTAATCGTCGTTATCAATACTGACCCGGAAGCACCATTCTTTAAGGCAGCTGATTATGGAATTGTTGGTGATGTCTTTGAAGTTCTTCCTAAATTAACAGAAGCAATTAAAGAGCTTTAATTAAATTAGCGTTAATACATGAAGAAAATAGACCTTGAAATATTTGACATCTCTTTAAATGGAGGTAATTCAGGGGCTTATGTTATGGTGTTAATGGAAAAAGGAGGTAATAGGAAAATCCCCATATTAATTGGCGGTTTTGAAGCTCAATACATCGCTATAGAGCTTGAGAATATGAAGCCTAGTCGCCCACTGACTCACGATCTTTTTAAGTCTACTTTGTCATCTTTTGGTATGAATGTCACTGAGGTTGTGATCTTTGATTATAAAGAAGGCGTCTTTTTTGCTAAAATTATTGTTACTGACGGAGAGAAGGTCGTTGAAGTGGACTCGAGGTCATCAGATGCAGTTGCAATTGCAGTTAGGTTTAGAGCACCAATTAGATGTTATGAATCTGTTATAGAATCTACTGGGATTACTCCAGAGGAGGAGGCCGAGATTAATAGAGAAGAAGCAGAGTTAGAAAAGGAGGGACAAGATGTTGAGGATGATAAAGAAGAAATAAGCAAGAAAGAAGACGTAGTAAAGTTGGAGGGTAAAATAGATGAAGATATTAAGAGGAAGAATATTTTAGAA
>JABISU010000125.1 GCA_018700255.1 Flavobacteriales bacterium
AAGCATACCCTAAGCGTCATGGATGTCGTCAAGGCAATGTAAGCGCAATCGATTTCACTCGAAAAATTATTCTGATTGCTGGAAGTGGCTATACAGGTGAGATAAAGAAGGGTATGTTCTCAGTGATGAACTTTGAGTTGCCGGAGCTACACAACGTTCTTCCTATGCACTGTTCTTCAAATATGAGTGCGGATGGGGATGTTGCCATTTTCTTCGGCTTAAGTGGTACAGGTAAAACGACACTTAGTTCAGATCCATTACGCAACTTGATAGGAGACGATGAGCACGGTTGGACTAACGATGGTATTTTCAATATGGAAGGCGGTTGTTATGCAAAGACCATTGATCTTAGTGTTGAAAGTGAACCACAGATTTTTAACGCTATCAAATATGGAGCTTTATTAGAGAATATAGGTTTTAAAGAAGATGGAGTTACTCCTGATTACGAGGATGATACAATTACGCCTAACACTCGTGTTTCTTACCCAGTTGATCATATAGATGGGGCTGTACAAAGCGGTATGGGTGGTCATCCTACAGATGTATTCTTTCTAACATGCGATGCTTTCGGAGTTTTACCTCCTATTAGTAAGCTTGATGCAAATGGCGTAATGTTTCACTTTATTAGTGGGTATACAGCTAAGGTTGCTGGGACTGAGGCTGGAGTGGTGGAGCCGCAAACAACTTTTTCAGCCTGTTTCGGAGCGCCTTTCCTTCCACTAGCACCTACAGATTATGCGAAAATGCTCGGCGAACGCATAGAAAAGCATGGGGTTAGAATGTGGTTAGTAAATACTGGTTGGTCTGGAGGTGGTTATGGTGTTGGATCCAGGATAAAACTTAGCTACACACGTGCAATGATAACTGCAGCTCTTAATGGTGAACTTCACTCTGTGGAGATGCGTAAAGACACAGTATTTAATCTTAATGTCCCTACTTCTTGTCCAGGCGTTCCTACAGAATTACTCAGTCCTCGTGAAACATGGTCTGATAAAGAGGAGTTCGATAAAGTTTCAGCTGACCTCGCTCGTCGATTTGTAGAGAACTTCTCAAAATTCGAAAACACAGCAACTGATGCAATGCGTTCAGGTGGGCCTCGAGTATTAGAAGCAATTGCTTTAAAGGGCTAATATTCAAAGTAATGCGCTCTCTTTTTGTGCCAAATTTAAAAGAGGGTATTCTGCGTCTTTCTGAAGAAGAAACACGACATGCTGTAACAGTCCTTCGTGCTAAAATAGGGTTTTCTTATGCCTTAATGGACGGTAAAGGTGGGACAGCCGAGGGCATTATAATTGAATTAGATAAGCGCTCTTGCGTTATGGAAGTAGGGGAGATTTCACGAGAGTCACTTCCTCAACTTGGCCTTACCATGATCGTTACCCCTACTAAAAAGAAGGAACGCTTTGAGTGGTTTTTAGAAAAAGCCACTGAAATAGGAGTGGATAGAATTTATCCTGTCTTTACCTCTAGGTCTGAGAGCAAGATTGAAAAGTTCGATAGGTGGAATAAGGTTCTTATTTCTGCAATGAAGCAAAGTAAGAGAACTTGGCTCCCTAAATTAATGCCTGCCATGGCGTTAATTGATGCTGTTAGTGAAATATCAGATTCACCACACTTAGCGAAGAACTTCTTCGTAGCTCACTGCATGGATGCTGTTTCTTTAAGTAAAAAAACACATTTATTAAAAGCTCTTGTTCCTGGTGAATCTACATGTATAGCTATAGGTCCGGAAGGAGATTTCACAACTGAAGAGGTCGAAAAAATGCTTGATTTAGGTGCTAAAGAAATTACTTTAGGCGATATGCGACTCAGATCAGAAACGGCAGCTATAGTTGCTGTTACGTTTTTTGCGGCCCGCCAGGTATAGTCTTCCAATGTGTTACGTCTTGAAAGAAGTGATTGCTATTTCCTTCTCCAGACCAAAAATGAGCTCCATACTTCTCCTTTTTATCAGCATTTTCTGAATAGAAATTTTCTCGGAAATGTAGAACGACAACTTCTCTAATTTCAAAATCCAATTGCTTTCCTGGAAGAAAGACTTTGTTTTTAGGGATAAAAGCAAGTACCCTCTGATTGTTTTCAGGTAATCTGTCGTTTATTTTAATCCAAAGACTCATTTACCCTGGAAGTTGGGAGTTCGTTTTTCTAAAAATGATGCTACACCTTCTGCATAATCATCTGATTCTGCAGCACGAAATTGGTAGTCTAATTCTCTGGCTAGTTGTTCTTCTATATCACTAGACATTCCTTCGTGAAATGCAGTTTTGGTGAGCCCTAAAGCATATGTTGGCATTTTAGATAGCCGTGTGGCAGTTTCAGACACTACATTTTCAAAATCCTCGTCCCTTACAGCTTTATAAATGAGCCCCATGTTTTCAGCATCTTTCGCTGATAATTTGTCTCCGAAAAAAGCAAGTGCCTTAGCTCTTTGCATGCCCACAAGTCTTGGTAGCCACCAAGTTCCACCACTGTCAGGTATAAGTCCTATTTTAGAAAAAGCCTGAATAAAAGATGCGCTTTCTTTTGCAATTGTTAAGTCACAAGCGAGAGCGATGTTCGCACCAGCACCTGCCGCAACTCCATTAACTGCTGCAACAATAGGCTTTCTCATAGAGCACATTTTTCTAATGCTTGTGTTGTAAGTCTCCTCTACAATAATTTTAAAGTTAGGAGCGTCGGGAGCAGTAATTTCTTTTAGGTCTTGCCCAGCACTGAATGCCATTCCGTTTCCAGTGATCACGATGCAACGTACACTTTCATCCGATGCTGCGACATCAAGTTCCTTCTGAAACGCTCGGCCCATTTCCATATCAAAACTATTAAAAGCTTTAGGGCGATTTAGAGTTATTATTCTAACAGCTCCGTCATTTTCTACTAGGATTGATTGAGTCATCTACTAGGTGTTAGATACTATTATTTTTGTATTAATATTTTAGTGATTGCAAACCCTTCATCGGAAGAGATAGACACAAAGTAAGTCCCAGAATTTAAATGATTAAGGTCTAAAGCTTCACCTAATGAAGAAGTGTTATTGAGTGAGAAAACAATTCTTCCCTGCATATCTATAACATTTATGTCAGCTTGGTGTATTGTCTTAGAAAATGAAATATTCACTAACCCGTTTGAAGGGTTAGGGTATAATCCAAATGTAAGAGGGGTAGGGCTTCCAAGACCCTCTAGTCCGTCAAATATCACCGATACCACGAGTGAA
>JABISU010000007.1 GCA_018700255.1 Flavobacteriales bacterium
AGGAAATGTATAAAGTTTTTAATATGGGTCACAGACTTGAGGTTTACACTTCTGAAAAAGCGGCGAATGCTCTCATAGAAATTTCTCAAGAATTTGGCGTTGATGCACAGATTATTGGTAGATGCGATTCGTGTAATTACGGAAGTGTTACAATAAAAGGAGAGCATGGAGAATTTAAGTATTCTAACGCATAATGGAAGAGTTGCTCGGAAAATTAGAATCTATTCAAGATAGATTTAGGGAGGTTGAGAAATCTATCGGTGACCCAGATTTAATCTCTGACAACAACGCCTACCGAGATGCTATGAGGGAATATCGCAGACTTGAGCCGATTGCAGAACACGCGAGTAAATTTAGAGGACTTTGGGATGATTTAAAACAGGCTAAGGAATGGGCATCTTCCGATGATGCTGAGTATAGAGAAATGGGAAGGGAAGAAGTGGGCGCTTTACAGGTTAAAATTGAAGAAGTCGTCCAAACTGCTCGTGAAATGCTTCTCCCACGTGATGAAGCTGATGACAGGGATGTTGTGCTAGAAATTAGAGCTGGTACTGGGGGAGATGAAGCAGCACTTTTTGCTGGAGAACTTCTCAGAATGTATATACGTCACATTGAGTCAAAAGGTTGGTCACACACATTTGTATCATCTTCTGAGGGCACATCTGGAGGGGTAAAAGAGGCAGTAGTTAATCTAAGTGGTGATGGTGTATATGGTTGGCTGAAATTCGAAAGTGGTGTTCACAGAGTCCAAAGAGTTCCATCAACTGAATCTCAAGGACGTGTCCATACTTCTGCAGCTACCGTTGCAATTCTACCTGTTGCTGAAGAAGTTGATGTGGAGCTTAAAGTGTCAGACCTAAGAAGAGATACTTACCGAGCAAGTGGCGCAGGTGGGCAGCACGTAAATAAAACAGAAAGTGCAGTTCGACTCACACACATTCCGACAGGGTTAGTAGTAGAATGTCAAGATGGTCGATCTCAGCATAAAAATCTTGAGCACGCGATGTCTGTAATGCGCACCAGGTTATTTGAACAGGAACGCCAAAAACAAGATTTAGAAAGGTCAGAGAACCGTAAGCAGCTTGTGTCATCAGGTGATAGAAGTGCGAAAATAAGAACATATAATTTTCCTCAAGGAAGAGTGACAGACCATAGAATAGGATTCACTTCTCATGCTCTAACCACTATTTTAGCAGGTGATCTAACTGAAGTAATTGAAGCATTGCATCTGGCAGAGAAAACTGAATTATTGAAAAACATTTAAATAAGTAAGTTGTGTCACGCAAAGGAAACCTAATTAATAGAGCTAAATTATTTGAAGCTATTCAAGCTAAAAAATCATATTTATGCGTAGGTTTAGATCCTGATCCTGACCGTATCCCAGCTTGTTTTGGCGTTGGGGTTGAGGGATTAGAGTCCTTCTGTAATTCCATCGTTGAATGCACAAAACATGTGGCTGTAGCTTTTAAGCCCAACCTCGCTTTTTTCGAATCCTATGGTCCTTCTGGCCTAGCAGCACTACAGCGAATTATAGATAATATTCCAGAAGATTGTCTTGTTATTGCTGATGCAAAAAGAGGGGATGTTGGAAATACTGCAAGTAAGTACGCTTCAGCTTTATTTGATAATCTAGGTGCTGATGCCGCTACTGTATCTCCATATATGGGCGAGGATTCAGTTAGACCTTTCACTGAGAGAAAAGACAAATGGACAGTTCTACTTGCATTGACTTCAAACCCGGGAGCAGATGACTTCGAGTTTCATGGAAATCCGCCTCTTTTTGAACGCGTATTAACAAGATCTTCACAATGGGGAAGTACTGATAATCTCATGTTCGTTGTTGGGGCTACTAGGCCTGAACTCATATCGAGAATTCGAGAACTAGTACCTGAATCATTTCTGTTGGTTCCAGGAGTAGGGGCGCAAGGTGGGTCATTATCTGAAGTAGCTAAAGTTGGACTCAATTCTAAATGTGGTCTCCTGGTTAATTCATCAAGAGGCATTCTGTATGCTTCTAAAAACCCTTCGTCATGTGAGGAGGTTGTTGCCGCTTCGCGTAAAGAAGCAGAGAGGCTCGCTTTAGAGATGTCAAAAACACTTCATTTATAAACTACTCCCCATCGTTTACAAATCCTCATGTAAATTTTTTTGAGGAACGATATCTAATCCGTAGCTTAGAGCGTGTCTATTAAAATAAAATCTTTCAAGCCTTTATATCTATCCCTGAGCGCTTTTTTATCAGTTATTTTATTAGGAAGTATTGGCTTTGTTTATGTTGAAGAATATTCTTGGATTGAGGCTTTTTACATGACGGTAATAACAGTATCAACTGTTGGATTTAGAGAGGTTAGAGAATTGAGTCCTGAGGGAATGATTTTCACTTCATTTCTGATTATTTCAAGTATTAGTGCATTTGCTTATTCGATATCTGCTCTTACTTCGTATTTTGTGGACGGAGAATATCGAGACCCTTTTAAAGTCGCTAGGTTGAAAAAAGAAATAGAGAAATTAGAAAATCATGTAATCGTCTGTGGCCACGGTAGAGTTGGTGAAATGGCAGTCTCTGAACTTATAGATCAAGATACAATGGTTGTGATCTTAGAAAAAGACGAGCAAAAATGTGAAATTTTAAGGAAGGAAGGATTTCTTGTTATTTATGGTGATGCAACCAATGATGAAAATTTAGAAAAAGCGGGCATTGATAAAGCCAAAGCCTTAATAGCCACAATGCCTGTTGACGCTCATAATTTATATGTGATATTATCTGCTAGAGTTAAAAATGAAAAGATTCTTCTTATAAGCCGTGCATCACAAATTAATTCTGTAAAAAAGCTTAAAGTTGCGGGTGCTGACAATGTTATCATGCCCGATAAAGTTGGTGGCGCACATATGGCTTCTTTAGTTGCTATGCCTGATGTTGTTGAGTTCCTTGATCATATAAGGATTCAGGGAGGTGACTCAATTAATCTTGAGGAAATTCCCATGAATCAATTCCCCAATCATATTAGCAAATCTACTTTAGGGGATATTATAGAGAATGATAAATCAGGAGTTAATGTGGTTGGTATTAGAAGCCCTAACGGAGAATATAAAATCAATCCCGGACCAGGAACTTTATTAGAAGATGGTTGTAAACTTTTTGTTCTGGGAACTTCAGAGCAAATTAATTCTCTCAATACAAGGCTTAAGTTCGAACAAGTATAGTTTATTAAAATTTTAACCTGCAAATTGTAATTATGTCTTTATTAAAAAAAATGTCTTTTATTTTGTTAGGAGTCCTTACTCCTATTTTATCTCTAGGACAAGACGCATCAATAGATGAGAAAATTGAAGCTTATATGGAGCCGGTAACAAACAGCATTATGGATGTGATTTTTGTAACTGTTCCTGTTGGGTTTGGTTATGATGTTCCGTTTGTGCTTATTTGGTTGTTAGTTGGGGCGATTTTTTTCACATTTTATTTTAATTTCATTTCCATCAGCGGCTTTAAGCATGCCATTGATGTAGTAAAGGGAAAATTCGACAATCCAAATAACAAAGAAGCAGGCGAAGTAAGTCACTTTCAGGCTTTAACTGCTGCCTTATCTGGCACTGTAGGAGTCGGTAATATAGCTGGTGTTGCAATAGCTGTTAGTATTGGCGGTCCTGGTGCAACATTTTGGATGATAGTAGCTGGTCTTTTAGGGATGAGCGCTAAATTTATTGAGTGTACTCTAGGTACTAAATATAGAATTCAACACCCCGATGGATCTGTCTCTGGCGGTCCGTCATACTACCTAAGCCGTGGTCTTGCAAAGAAGGGTAAAACAATGGGACAGCTTGGTAAAGTCCTTGCTGTAATGTTTGCTATTGCTTGTATTGGTGGATCCTTGGGTGGAGGGAATATGGTTCAAATAAATCAAGCGACCAAACAACTTATTTCTGTTACTGGAGGTACTGAATCTTTATTCTTCGGTCAAGCATGGATTTTCGGTGCTATTATGGCTGCTGTAGTGGGAATGATTATCATTGGTGGAATTAAGAGCATCGCTAATGTGACTGATAAAGTCGTCCCTTTTATGGTTGGAATTTATGTGATAAGCGCCATTGTTGTATTAATGGGGAATTTACCTGCTATTCCTTCTGCTTTAAACCAAATCATCTCAGGTGCATTTGATTCAGGTGCTATGTATGGTGGTATTATTGGTGTGATGATTCAAGGATTTAA